>NZ_JAMXSJ010000010.1:0-91637 GCF_024124725.1 Halomonas sp. Ps84H-12
GCCTTCCGCGTATTCGCCGGTCACGCGGCCGGTTACGGTCACTTCGCCGTCGGCTTCGTCGGCGTTGACGGTGTTGTCCGCGGTGACGTCGTCGATGATCAGCGTGGTGGTGTCGCCCGTCGGGGCGTCCACGTCCACGTTGTAGGCTTTCTCGGCGGTGACGTCGCCCACGTTGCCGGCTTCGTCCGTCGCGGCGATCACGCCGTCGATGGTTTGGTCGGCGTCGGCGGCCAGGTCGCTGCCTGCCACGGCCACGCTCCACTCGCCTGCCGCGTTAACGGTGGTGGTGTAGCTGTCGTTGCCGTTGATGGTCAGGGTGACCACGTCGCCTTCCGCGTATTCGCCGGTCACGCGGCCGGTTACGGTCACTTCGCCGTCGGCTTCGTCGGCGTTGACGGTGTTGTCCGCGGTGACGTCGTCGATGATCAGCGTGGTGGTGTCGCCCGTCGGGGCGACAGTATCACGCACAGCATCAGCAACCCCTTCATCAGACTGGTTGCCGCTTGAATCAGTAATTGTCGCGGTAACAACAAGGCTCTCGCCTTCAGCAGGTGTTGGCAGTTCAGTGACGACTTCACCTGCCGCAATTTGCTCCTCGGTGAGAGTGATCTCTGTGCCGTTCACCGTTAGCGTGTCGCCTGCTACAGCATTGGTATTTTCTAAACCAATAGTGACAGTGACTTGGCCGTTAGTAATTTCATCCGCGGTAATAAAATCGTCGCCATTGGCGATAGTAACGCTTGGAGCATTTGGTGCAGTGGTGTCAATAACACCGTTATCAGACGCTGTTGCTTCATTGCCAGCAGGATCAGTAATGCTGGCATCGACTGTGTAATCACCCTCGGACAAGGGCGTGGTAACGTCTACGCTCCAGGTGCCATCCGGGTTCACAGTGGCTTCAAGCTCTTGTGAGTTTCCAACCGCGTCGGTCACGATGACTGAGACCGTGCCACCGATTTGGTCAGAGGTGCCAATAATGGTCGGAGTGGTATCGTTCCCGTTTGGCGCATCAACGGTCAGCGTGGGTGCTGTTGTGTCAATAGCGCCGCTATCAGAGGCTGTTGCTCCATTTCCAGCAGGATCGGTAATGCTGGCATCGACTGTGTAATCGCCCTCAGCCAAGGGTGTGGTAACGTCAACACTCCAAGTACCGTCTGGATTAACTACAGCTTCTAGCTCTTGGATGTTTCCTGCAGAATCAGTAACAATAACAGAGACCGTACCGCCGATTTCATCAGAGGACCCTGTAATGATTGGTGTAGTGTCATTACCTGTGGGGGCATCAACCGTGAGTGTGGGGGGCGTGGCATCGACCACGCCCTCACCCGCACCTGCATCCGCAGCCGCCACATCGCCACCATCAAATTCAACAAACTCGGCGCCTTCTAGGCCACCTTCTGTGTTGAAGCTGAGGGGGTCTGTCTCCTCGGCGATACGGGCAACACGTACGAAGCTGTTGCCACCACCGCCGCCACCGCCGCCACCGCCGGCACCCGCACCTGCGGCTGTCGCGTCTAGGATATCGAGCAGGTCACCATCTTCGTCATCGAGCGCGGCGAGGAGTGCTTCTAGATCGTCATCTTGCGCACTGGCATCGGTGGCAACGATCAAGTCGCTGACGAGATCGGATGTGACGGCGACTTCTTGGCCACCTTCGACGACGTTAGCGCCCGTGCCGTCAGCAAAGTCGAGTTCGACACGGCCGTCGGCAGAGGTAATGAGCGTTTCGCCCTCTTGAAGGACATCCCCAATGCGCAGTTCACGCAGGTTGCCGTCTTCGTCACGCGCCCATGCTTGACCTGTAATCGCGATAACCGTTGCCGTCGCCATGTGTCACTCCTCACTCGTTGTAGGTTGCCGCCCGCTAGTACGTTGGGACTAGATAGATCGGTGGCATATACAGCGAGATTAGGAGGGTATGGAACAAAAAAGTATTGTACCGATGGACAAAAAAACGAGGCCCTTTAGGCCTCGTGGTAGTAAACGTATATAGGAGATTGTCACGTTTCGGCAGTCGAGCTACATATCTGCCTGCTCTGCTACTGGCGCTAATTTGAGGATCAATTGCAACCGATCACGCACCTCCAACTTCTTGAAAATAGCACTCAAATGCGCTTTCACCGTTCGCTCGGTGATATCCAACTGACGGGCCGCTTCCTTGTTGGTAGCACCGCGCGCAACCGCGAGTGCAACACCGCGCTCTCGCTCGGTCAGCAGCCCTAAGTAATCGCTATGCTGGTAGCGGTCATGATCAACACGCTGCTGAAGAGCTTTGAACGTACCGCCAAGTACTTTAGCCAGTAACTCTTGCCCTACCCAGACTCCCTGGTTCGTAACGACCAGCGCCACTTGGTTGAGCACATCGGCGGCGGCCAGGGTGTGCACATAGCCTCTTGCGCCCAGATCCAGTGCACTCAGCGCCTCTCGGTCATCAGGGGTGTAGCTAAGCACCACGACAATGGCACCCTGTTCGACTAATTTAGGCAGTAGTGAGGGCCAGCTCTCGACGGTCGTCGAGAGCCAAGCGAGATCGTTGGGTGATATCTGATGCTCGTAGGTGGCTGGCGTCGAAGCTCCTACATTTTGGAACGCTTTTTTCCACCGCGCCTTTAAACTGCCATCTGTTGTGATAAACCAGTGTTTCATCAGCGCTCCCCCATGGAATCTCGCCACGCTCTTAAAACAGGTTTCAGCATGAACTGCATCACCGTTCGCTTACCGGTGACGATATCGACCTGCGCCGTCATGCCCGGTATTACCTGCAGCCGGTCGGCTACGTTTTCATTCTCTAAGCTGCGCACTCGCACCAAATAAAACGTGTTGCCGTCATCATCGGTGATGGTATCGGCACTGATGTGCTCAAGCTCTGCCTGTAGACCGCCGTAGATGGCATAGTCGTAGGCGGTGAGCTTGATGGTGGCTGGCTGGCCTGGGTGAAGGAAGGCGATGTCTTGAGGCGCAATCCGTGCTTCCACGAGCAGTTGATCATCGGTAGGCACGATTTCCACCACTTCCTGGCCAGGCTGGGCAACACCGCCAATGGTATTGATGTTAATACGCTGCACGATGCCATCCACCGGCGAGCGAATTTCCGTCAGCCGCACTCTATCCTGCAGCCCCGTACCCGACTGCTGTAGTGCGTTGAGCTCGCCCAGCGCTTGCGCGAGGTCGTTACGCCACTCGCTTCGACGCTCGGCATCCAGCTCTCGCAGCTGCGTTTGCGCCTCCTCGACGGCTGCCTGCAGGCGGGCAACCGCTGCATCGGCCTGACTCCTCTCACCAGATGCTCGTGAAACTTCCCGCTGTAAACGCAGCACCTCGACTTCAGAAACCGCTCCCGAGGCCAGCAGTGGCCGCGTCAGGTTCAGCTCCTGGCTGGCCATGCTAGCCTCACGCGCAGCGGTATCCCGTCGTGACTCTGCCTCACGCAACTCCTGCTCGCGCTGGCGAACGCGATCTTCTAACACGTTCTTTTGCTCGCGCAGCTCTTCGCGTCGGCTCTCGTATACCTCACGTTCTTGCATGACGATGTTGGGCACTTCCTGGCGTAGCTCTTCGGAGGGCTCGAAAGCCGTACCGGTCGCCAGCGCACGCAGACGTTCAGCGCGGGCTTCCAGAGCGAATCGCTGGGCGCGATTTTCACGAAAATCCGAGACGAACCGGGTCGGGTCTATCTGCATCAGCACCTCACCGGCGCTCACCATCTGCCCTTCCCGCACCATGATCTGTTCGATCACCCCGCCGTCAAAGGACTGGATACGCTGAAGTTGGCTGGCAGGAATCACCCGTCCAGACCCGCGGGTCACTTCATCAATAGCGGCAAAGTAAGACCATATCAGCAGCGCCACGATCGCCAACAGGACCGTATAAAGAAACAGCCGCGCCCGAATGGGCTCTTGCTGCATTCGCGCCCAGTCAGTGTCGCTGGCCCAGTCACGGTTCAGGTGAGCGGATGTGACCCGCTTGGCAAACAGGCGATCCATAAAGGGGCGAAACGGTTTTTGGCCCTTTTCAGAGAAGCGCCCAATCGCTTCAAAGCCTTTTTGTTCAGATGTCGAGGAGGATTTACGCGCCATTACGAAGCCCTCCCGATTTGGCCTTTGCGCAGCGCTTCCACCACGGTATCCCGCGGACCGTCGGCGACGACTTTACCTGCATCCATGACGATGATGCGATCCACCAGAGAGAGTAGCGAGGTACGATGCGTTACGACGAGAATGGTTTTGCCTGCTGCGACGTTTTTTAGATTGGCTTTGAACGTCTCTTCACTGGCGTTATCCATAGAGCTGGTAGGCTCGTCCAGTAATAAGATGGGCGGGTCTTGAACCAACGCGCGGGCAATGGCAACCGACTGTTTCTGCCCTCCTGATAGCGCTTGGCCGCGCTCGCCTACCTGCAGATCGACGCCATGAGGATGGCTGTTGACCAAGCTTTCCAGCCCCGCTAGCTCGATGGCCCGCAGCAGCGCATCGTCATCCACTCGGTCACTACCACCCCCTGCCACGATATTGTCACGCAGCGAGCCTGAAAATAGGCTGACATCCTGAGGCACATAGCCTATGTGGCGGCGTAGTTGTAACGGGTCGAGCTGACGAATATCGACATTATCGACCAGCACCGCCCCGGCGGTGGGCTGATAAAAACCCAGCACGAGTTTATTGAGCGACGATTTTCCACAGCCAATGCGCCCCAGGAGCGCCACTTTTTCGCCCGCTTTGACCGTAACAGAAACATCCTTCAAGGCGTCACGCTCTTCATTGGGATAGCGTAACGTCACTTTTTCAAGGCGAATATTGCCTGCAAAGCTGGGCTTTTCTACG
This sequence comes from Halomonas sp. Ps84H-12, assembly GCF_024124725.1. Lineage (NCBI taxonomy): Bacteria > Pseudomonadati > Pseudomonadota > Gammaproteobacteria > Oceanospirillales > Halomonadaceae > Halomonas > Halomonas sp. Ps84H-12. Next base: position 4,821 of record NZ_JAMXSJ010000010.1, read on the forward strand.
TACGCCTTGCCTTCGTGCCGCTCTACCTTTTTATTCATGACCGCATTCAATGACTCTAGTGCGGTGGAGGATTGATGATACTGAGCCAGCAGTGCAGCGGCTTGGCTGATAGGCGCCATGGCTCGCGAAGAGAGCATATAGGCAGCGATCAGGCCACCCTGAGTCAGATTCCCCTGGATGATTTGATACACCCCGACGATGATGACGCAAACGGCCACACTATGCTGTGCCCACTGAGCGACGTTAGAGACCGACGTGCTGACCATTTTCAATTGCGCGCCGGTCTTGGATAGAAAGGCCGACGCTTTTTCCCAGTGACGCTGGATGCGACTTTCGGCCCTTAGCGCTTTGACGTTTTCCAACTGGGAGATGGACTCGACCAATAGCGAGTTACGCTGCGCGCCGACCTCCCAGGTCGTTTGCGAAAGTTCGTGGAGCTTTCCTTGAGCCGCCAAGGCGTAGAGCAATACGAATACGATCCCAACCAGTACTGGGAGCACGAGCCAGGGGTTGATCAGCGCAATAATGGCGGCAAACATCAGCACGAACGGTAAGTCCACGATGCCTAGGATGGTTGCAGAACCGATAAAGGCACGCACTGATTCGAACGACTGAAGCGTGGAGGTGAAGGACCCCGTCGAGGCGGGCCGCTCTTCCAAACGCAGCCCCAGTGATTTGGCCATGATACTTGATGAGAGCTTGACGTCTGCCCGGCTGGCGGCCAAGTCGACAAAGCTGCTTCGCATTAGCCTTAGGGCCAAGTCGAAGCAGAGAACGATAAAAATACCGACGGCGAGCACCCAAAGCGTTTCTGTTGCTTGGTTAGGCACGACACGATCGTAAACATTGAGAACGAATAGGGGCATGGCGATGGCGAATACGTTAATCGCCACCGACCCCAGAACGATATCGCGGTAAAGCCGACGATTTTCACGAATAACGCCCCAAAACCAGTGCTGGTCACGGCGTTTTTTAACGCCCGGCTCGGATGCGTTATCAGCTAAAAACTTTGGGCGAACGTAAATAGCCTCGCCACTATAACCCGCGTAAAGCTCGTCGAGAGAAATGTCGACGTCCGACTCTGAGAGTTCGGGAAAAATGACGCGGGCTCTTTTCTGCTTAAGATCCAGCCCCAACAAGACACAGGCTCGGCCGGGTTCGAGCAGAAGAATCACCGGGAATAGCGCTGGATTCAGTCCAGACAGCCGACTTTTAGTAATTCTAGCCGTCAAACCCGCCCGTGAGGCAGCTCGCCCAAACACCGAGGGCGTCAATTTGCCCTGTTCCAACGGCAGGCCTGCCCGAAGTGCTTCCGATGACACTTCATGTTGATGAAAAGAAGCGATTACCTTGAGGCACTCAAGCAGCTCATCACGCCCCTCTAGTTCATTGGGGCTGATTTCATCCGATCGCGAATGGGGAGCCTCCGCCCTACTCAGGTTTGGTTGTGTCACAAAGACCTCATTACCCTAAAACGCATTAAGCGACTCGTATTACACACCCAATGGGTAGTGCTTGCCTGCCGCCCTGCGCGGCAGGCTCAGAGGATGGCTAGTTACTCATAGACGCTGGATGCTCTAACCATTGGTGACAAAGGCATCACCATACCCCATTCGTTGTAGCGTTTGCTATAGCGCCTGAGCATCACTGAACGAGGCCACCGGCCCCAGTTGAACGCGATAATTTCCCGCCGACGCATACACCCGTGACTGGCTCGTTAGCTGCTCTCCTAACTCAATGCTTAACTGTTGAGCGCGCTCAGCGGCACTTAGCGAGGCGACTTGAATATAGAGACTGCTCTCGATGGCCTCAGGCTCAACCGCTGCGTTGGCGTACACAGGCGCATCGATTGGCATCACGACTGGCTCACTCGGCTCGTTGTAGGCGGTGGTGAGCGTGTCGCTGGACAACGACGAAGCGGAAATGCCACGGGTGAAATCTTCCAGAGTGAAGCCACGCGGGCCATCGGTAGCGCAGGCCATCTCAGGGTCTTGCGCTAAATCTTCGTAGCCCAACTCTGCCAAGGTTGGAATGTCTTCACGGACCACTTCCAACGTTTGCATGAGCTGCCCCATGGCGGCCAGCGTCCGCGCCTGGGCCAGTGTCAGGTCGAATTCCGCATTGGCATAGGCACGGCTGGCCTCGAAGTACTCATTCTCACTGTCCAGCACGTCCAAAAGGGTGCGCTGGCCAATATCGAACTGCTGCTGATAAGCGCCACGCACGCGATCGATGGATTGGCGGTGGTCGTTGAGATAGCGCAACTGCTCATTAAGACGCTGCGTATCGTTGTAGGCGATTTGTGTCGTCTGACGGACATTGGTACACGCCACTTCACGCTGATTGACGGCCTGCTCGATGCGCGTCGTGGCAGCTTCGAACGCGGCACTATCAGAACCACCGCGATAGAGGTTCATGCTTGCCACGAGCTGAATGCTGTGCTCATCGCTGCGACCAGCGATCGAGTCGTCTTGGTTATTGGTACCGGTACGGCCTTGAATATCCAGGCGTGGCATGAAGGCGGCACGAGCGGCATTTTGCTCAGCACGCTGAACGGCAATGTTCTCAATGGCCGCATGGAAATCGGGATTGCCCTCAAAGGCCATTCGCACTGCTTCGCTGACATCGCTGGGCAGCTCGTCAGCCAGCGAGGGTGCAGGCGACATATTTTGCGGTGGTAGCTCACCGACGATCCGCTGGTAACGTGCCGTCACATCATGCAGGTTCGAAGCTTCGGTCATCAAATTGGATTCGGCCAGCGCCAAACGACCGCTGATTTGCTCCAGATCCACTCCACGCCCAGCACCAGACAGTGCACGCTCTTCGATCTGCGAGAAAACACGCTGGTGTTCGCGATAGTTATCTTGCGCCAAGCGGACCATTTCTCGGAATCGCAAGACATCTAGATAGGTTTCAAACGCTTCCAGCGCTACCGTTTCGCTGGCCCCCAGCAACTCGAAGTAAGCGATGAGGCGCGTACGATCCAAGCGCTCTACTTCGCTGCGTGTCGCAAAGCCATCGAATACCATTTGCGTCAGGGTGAGCTCGGCAAAGTCACTGCTGTAACTGCCACGTCCATCGTTTTGCTGGTCTTGGCGCCCCACCCCGGCCGTCACGTCGATCGACGGCAGGTAGTTACCCTGAGCCACGCGCACATCACTTCCCGCCGCGCTAAAATTGTTCCAAGCTGCATTGACCTGCGGGTTACTCACGATCGTTTGCTGAATTGTGGTATTGAGATCGGTCGTGCCAGGTGCATACAGCGTGGAGGGAAGCTGCTGCGCGAGCGCCGTGAGCGGCAAGCAGGCAATGGTGGTGAGCGTCAAGGGGCGCAATGCGCGCTGAAATGCGAGAGGTGTTCTTTTCATTGTAACGTTGTCTTTCATGGCCATGTTCCCTAATGATCGTTTTCGCTACTGGTGAGCAAGTAGCCTTTCCTTTGCAACAACGCACCGACGCATTGTCACCCCCTGGGCTGCTTACCCGCTGCTGAGCACTACCTGACTGACAATAAGCTGTATGGCATCGCTGGTGATTTTGCCTGAGCAGAAGCACCTTAGATAAATGATATTAACTTAAGTTAATCGCCTTAGCGGCAGTGACAAGCTACAAAAACAAAAGTCACAAAAATTTACAATAAAACCTCAAAAAAACACACTATGCTGTCGACGCATGCCGCGCTTGCGGCAGTTGCTGAATCGCCAAGCCGCATAGAATCAACACTAGCCCCACCAAGGTAGAGAGCCGCATGGGCTCGCCAACGATCAAGAAAAGCAGTAATAAAGAGACAGGAGGCGACAGAAAAATCAGGTTGGACACCTTGGCAGTTCGAGAAACGCTCTGGACCGCCATCTGCCATAGTACGAAAGCAATGCCCATTTCAAACAGCCCGACATACACCCCAGCCCCAAGGGCAGCCCATCCGTGCCACTGAAACCCAGGCCCCAAAAGTAACAGAATTGTTAAAAAAGGTAACCCAACGCTGAAGTTCTGCCACTGCCCGACCAGCGGCTGGCGGGAGTCCTTGGCATTGAGCAGCCAATAGAGCGCCCATAGCAGCGTGGAGGCTAGCGCAAACACGACCCCAAGCGGGTTTTCGAAGGCGACGTTGAACACCTCCCCTCGGGTGGCAATCACCCAAACACCGCTATAGGCCACCAGGCCTGCCACCACGTCCAGACGCGTCAGCCGATGACCTAAAATGGGCACCGCTAAGAAAGCCATCGCCAATGCCCACGTATAGTTCAGTGCCATGGCCTCTTGGCCAGGCAGCCGATCGTAGGCTGCAAATAGTACTAGGTAGTAGGCTACCGGGTTCATCACACCTGCCCACAGAGCTGTTCGCCACCCCCGGCGAAGCGCGACACCCATATTACCTTGCTTGAGAACGATGACGCCCATGAGCAGCCATGACACCAGCGCTGCCCACCACATCAGTTCGAGCGGGCTCATCCACGCCAGCGCCACCTTGAATGCCGTCGCCACGGTCGACCACAGAGCCACCGCCCCAAGGCCATAAAGCATCGCCCGTTGATCTTGCATCATCGATCGATGTGTCCTAAATCCTGAGCAGGGTCGATCTGGTCGCGCACCTGCCGTTTGAGCGTTTTGATATCGGGAAACCCACCATCCCGCTTGCGCTCCCAGAGCAGCGTGTCATCACACCAGATTTCGAAAGTACCGCCATGGGAGGGAGACAGTGCGACTTCCGTCAGCTGTTCGCCAAACGTGGACAGAAGCTCTTGGGCGTACCAAGCGCTGCGTAGCAGCCACTGACACTGGGTGCAGTAGCGAATATGAATGCGTGCCATCGTATAAATCCTTATCGATCAGTTCCTTTGCTACACGCGGCGTTCGATGAAGCCTTTCGTCAGCATTATGTGGCATCCTAAAGGCATTCTGTCATCTTATACTAGTCACCGCCAAGGAACCGACAATGGCCCAAAAGGACGTTTCACAGACACAGCTTTACGAGTGGCTAACCGGCGACGACGACAGCCGGATGTGCGACGACATTCCTGATGGCGCATGCCAAGAACAGCCGCGCAACTTTTTCCTTCATCTACTGGCATCGCTAGGCAACAAGCTCGCCGATGAGCTGTCGAGCGCACGGCTAGTGCTGCCCTGGCTGCTGGGTATCATCGGTGCGCCGGTGTGGATGGTGGGCTTGCTCGTTCCCATTCGCGAAGCAGGCGCGCTGCTGCCGCAACTGTTCGTGGCGGGCTTCATTCGTTTGAAGCCACAGCGTAAATGGGTCTGGGTCGCGGGCGCCACCGTGCAGGCAATCGCCGCCGCAGGGCTTGCTCTGCTTGCTTTGATGGGAAGCGGTGCGATGGGCGGGGCGCTGGTCTTGGCGGCGCTCATACTGCTCTCACTAGCGCGGGGGCTCTCTTCGATTGCCACCAAGGACGTACTGGGTAAGACCATTGCCAAGCGCCGTCGCGGTACGCTGATGGGTTGGAGTGGCAGTATCGCCGGTGCTGCCACACTGGTGGCCGGCGGGATATTGGTAGCCTTCGGCGACCGACCGGGCCATGTTGCCTTGGCTAGCCTATTAGTAGTCGCTGCCGGCTAGTAGTCGCTGCCGGCGGGTGGTTGCTCAATGCGCTATGCGCGGCGCGCATCAACGAAGTGCCCGGTGCCGTGGAAGGCGGCGAGAATGCCTGGGACAGCATCAAGCTCGGGATGTCTCTGATGCGTGAGGATGCCACGTTCCTGCACTTCAACCTTGCCCGGGCACTGCTGCTATCAAGCGCACTCGCTTTGCCCTACGTGGCCCTGCTTGGCCAACAGCAAAGCGGCACCGAACTTGGCGGGCTGGGCATTCTAGTCGTGGTCTCGGGGTTAGCCGCTATGGTGGCCAGCCCGATTTGGGGGAAACGAGCGGACCGTTCCAGCCGCCGGGTGATGCGTGACGCGGCCATCGGCACGGCCATTTGCTGCCTGTTGGGTGCTCTGATTGCGTGGTTGCCGGGCAGTTGGACACAGAGCGTACTGCCCTACGCGGGCGTGTACGCGTTACTGGTGGTGGTTCACCATGGCGTACGTTTAGGGCGTAAAACCTATTTGGTCGACATCGCTAATCAAGACAATAGAGCCCTGTATGTCGCGCTTTCCAACACCTTCACCGGGGTGCTAATGCTGGTCGTTGGTGGCATGATGGGCGCATTGGCACAGTGGCTGGGCAGCGCTATGCTGCTGGTGATATTGGCGTTGACGGCCATCGGCGCCATGCTCAGTGCACAGCGCCTCCCGGAGGCCGAATAGCATTGCCGATTGCAAAGCCGAACCACGCTCGCCATGATGGTCAGCAAATCACAGTGGCTAGCTGTTTTTTTGCTATCCTACCTTTGTTTGATGGTGTGAAAGACTGCATCGTCCTGCACTTAAGAGCGCCCCGCGCTGACGCACAGCGCCACGGCGAAGAAAGACGAGAAGCAACAGGAACCCATTGATGAAACGATCTCCCTTGATAAGCCCGGAGTTACTCGAACGCATTGTTGACGCTTCTGAAGATGGCATCGTCGTTGCAGAGCAGGAAGGTGACGAAAATATCCTGATTTACGTGAACAAAGGTTTTGAACGTTTAACGGGCTACAGTGCGGATGAAATCCTCTATCGCGACTGCCGCTTCCTTCAAAACGAAGATCGCGATCAAGATGCCCTCATGTCGATCCGTGAGGCGCTTCAGGATGGCCGCCCTTCTCGTGAAGTGCTGCGTAACTACCGCAAAGACGGCACGATGTTTTGGAACGAGCTATCGATCACGCCGGTTTACGACGAAGCCGACAAACTGATGTACTACATCGGGGTACAAAAAGACGTCACGGAGCGTGTCGAAGCGCAGTTGGCGCTGGCAGAACTAAAAAAACAGCAAGAGCACGCGGAGTAACGGTTAGCCGCCATGGGCGCTTACCAATAGCAAAGAGACTCGAACGCGCGCCTACTGCCCCCATGCCCGCAGTGCTGCAAACATTCTTCAAAAACGCTTGAACTTCCAACCCAGTGGCGCTATATAGCGCCTAGGCGCTTAATGAGCGTTAGGCGCTTCTTGCTTCATACGACGGTCGTATCGGTATGGCGCAAGAAGCCGTTGTGATGCCGGTGCGCCGGCTTGGGTTGGAGGGCATACCATGAGCCGTGACCCCTTAAATCGTGAAACCTACACCAACGATGGGCTTGATGCTGACGAGTTTGATAACTTGGATGCAGTCAACGACGATCACTACGGTAAAAGCAAACCCAGTAAAGCGGATACCCTGCGCGCTCGCCGTCAGGTAGAAGCGTGGCTTGAAGAGCGTCGCTTACAGCGCGCGATTGAAGATGACTGGGACGAAGAAGAGTAGCGCCTTGCCAATCTATTAAGCGTTTTCAAGGTGGACATACCCGAGGGGCACCCAAATGAGTGCCCCTTATCTTTGCGGCTTGACCACTCTACGCTTGCCCCACTGCTTTGCTGGCCTTTAGCCGCGCTGGGCACTATCATCTGTGCACCAAGCCAGCATATTTGCTGGTCTCGCTTTTACCACAACCTAACGGATTTCCATGGCGCAATACGTATTCACCATGAATCGGGTTGGCAAAGTAGTGCCGCCCAAAAAGCAAATTCTCAAGGATATTTCGCTCTCGTTCTTCCCTGGCGCCAAGATCGGTGTACTGGGTTTAAACGGTGCCGGTAAATCCACGCTGCTGCGCATTATGGCCGGTGTCGATAAAGAGTTTGAAGGTGAAGCTCGTCCGATGCCCGGCATCAACGTGGGCTACCTGCCCCAGGAGCCGCAGCTGGACGACGAGAAAAACGTTCGGGATACCGTCGAAGAGGCCTTAGGTGCCATCAAAGAGGCGCAGGAAAAGCTAGACGCGGTATACGCCGCCTACGCCGAACCCGATGCTGACTTTGATGCCCTGGCTAGCGAACAGGCGCGGCTTGAGAACATCATCGAAGCCGCCGATGCCCATAACATCGAGCGTAAGCTGGAAGTAGCCGCAGAAGCGCTGCGCCTTCCGCCGTGGGATGCCAAAGTAGGCAACCTTTCTGGTGGTGAGCGTCGTCGTGTGGCGCTTTGCCGCCTACTGCTCTCAAGCCCGGACATGCTACTGCTGGACGAGCCCACCAACCACCTGGATGCTGAATCCGTGGCGTGGCTGGAGCGCTTCCTGCACGACTACAACGGCACTGTCGTTGCGATTACCCACGACCGTTACTTCTTGGATAACGTCGCGGGCTGGATTCTTGAGCTGGACCGCGGCCAAGGTATTCCGTTTGAAGGCAACTACTCCCAGTGGCTTGAGCAGAAAGAGCAGCGCCTGACCCAAGAAGCCAAACAGGAAGCGTCTCGTCAGAAAGCCATCAAACAAGAGCTTGAGTGGGTGCGCAGCAACGCCAAAGGCCGCCAAGCGAAGAGCAAAGCGCGTCTTAACCGCTTTGAAGAGATGCAGTCTGGCGATTTCCAGAAGCGTAATGAGACCAACGAGATCTACATTCCGCCTGGCCCGCGCTTGGGTGACAAAGTGATCGAGTTCCACAACGTCACCAAGCGTTTTGACGACAAACTACTCTACCAGGATCTCTCCTTTACTATTCCCCAAGGGGCGATTGTGGGTATTGTGGGCGGTAATGGTGCCGGTAAATCGACGCTGTTTAAGCTGGTAACCGGCAAAGAGCAGCCGGATGCTGGCGAAGTGGTAATCGGCGAAACCGTCGACATTGCCTATGTTGAACAGCTGCGTGACGCCCTAGACGACAAGCAAACTGTCTGGGAAGCAGTGTCCGATGGCCAGGATATTCTCAACATCAATGGCTATGAAGTTTCTTCGCGAGCCTACGTTGGTCGCTTTAACTTCAAAGGCAACGACCAGCAGAAGCGTCTGGATGAGCTTTCCGGTGGTGAGCGTGGCCGCCTGCAGCTTGCGCAAACCCTAAAACAGGGTGCTAACGTGCTGCTGCTGGATGAGCCCTCTAACGACCTGGATATCGAAACCCTGCGCGCCCTGGAAGAAGCCCTGCTCGCCTTCCCTGGCTGTGCCATGGTGATTTCTCACGACCGTTGGTTCCTGGATCGTATCGCCACGCATATTCTGGCGTTTGAAGGCGATTCAGAAGTGGTGTTCTTCGACGGTAACTACACCGAATACGAAGAAGATCACAAGAAACGCGTCGGTAATGACACGCCCAAGCGCATGAAGTACAAGCGCATCGACGCCTAATGTTTTAGGCGTTATGCAATGCAAAAGCCCTGCTGGCGTTTCCCGCCGCAGGGCTTTTTTATGGATGGCTGTTTACCGTTGGTCGGCGAGACAGTTTAGCCTGCGGGCCAGGTAAACTCGCGCCCACCCATTAAGTGCATATGGATATGGTAGACGGTCTGCCCGCCCATTTCGTTGCAGTTCATCACCACACGGTAGCCATCCTCGGCAAACCCCTGCTGCTTAGCAAGCTGCGCGGCGGTGTGCTGCAAGCGGCCTACGAGGGCTAGGTCGTCGGCGGTAATATCGTTAAGCGTCGAGATATGCTTTTTAGGGATAATAAGCTGATGGGTCGGCGCTTGAGGGCTAATGTCGTTAAACGCCAGCACGTGCTCATCTTCAAACACGATATCAGCGGGAATGTCGCGGTTAATAATTTTGCAGAACAGGCACTCCATCGCGGCCTCCTTAGGTTTGGCGCGTTTATTATCGATAAAAGGCAGCCCCGCTTACCCCGTTAGCGAAAACGGCGCTGCGACAGTAAGTGGCGAACCAGCGGTGCCAGAATCAGTTCCATCGCCAATGACATACGAGCGCCGGGCACCACCAGGGTATGCGGACGGGTCATAAAGGAGTCTTTAATCATCGCCAGCAACCAAGGGAAATCGACGGTTGAAGGGTCGCGGAAACGGATGACCACAAACGACTCCGAATCGGTCGGAATATCCTGCACTTCAAAGGGGTTGGACGTATCGACCGTGGGCACCCGTTGGAAGTTGATATGGGTACGGGAAAACTGTGGCTGGATATAGCGCACATAGTCATCCATACGGCCCAAGATAGTGTCGATCACCGCTTCCTGAGAGTAGCCGCGCAGCTTCGTGTCCCGGTCGATCTTTTGAATCCACTCCAGATTCATGGTCGGCGCAACACCCACCAATAGATCCACATGGCGGGCAATATCGTACTCTTGGGTCACTAACCCACCGTGCAGCCCTTCGTAAAACAGCAAGTCAGTGCCGCAAGGCAGCGACTGCCACTCGGTGAAGGTGCCCACCCGATACCCGGCTTCAATTTTCTGCTTATCTTCCGCATGGATATAGTGCCTGAAGATGCCAGCACCGTGCTCTCCGTACTCGATAAACAGACCTTCCAGGCGATCAAGCAAGTTGGCTTCTACGGCAAAGTGAGATAGCTCATCTTTACGTTCTGGCTCTTCACGGAAAATGCGCTTTAGGTCATCGCGGGTATAGCGGTGAAACGCATCCCCATCCACCATGGCAGCATGCACATCTTCACGCAAAAACATGCGCTCGAAGCTGCGGCGCACGGTAGTGGTACCCGCCCCTGACGAACCCGTTACCGCGATGATGGGATATTCTCGGGACATTATCCCCCCCTTGCATCAGCAAGCGTTTGCTTCACCGTATCGGGAATCGCTACCGGGCGGCCAGCAGCCAAGTCAATCAGTAGTTTATTTACCCGAGCGGTAGCCACCACATCGCCCGTTTCCGCCTTAGTCACCCTATGGAACACCGTTAAGGCTTTGCCTTCTGGGTCGGGCACTGCCGTTTCTATCACCAGCGCATCGGGAAAGCGGGCCTCCTGTTGATACTGCACGGCGAGGTCAACCACAACGCTTGGGTAGCCGTGTATATCCCACTCGGGCAGATCGAGGGCGGCGAAGGCCTGCATACGAGCCTCATGAAGCAGCGATACCAGCGCATCATGCCCCAGATGGCGGCCGTAGTTCATATCCGTCACCCGCACAGTCAGCGGATGACGATGGATAACCGCTGCGTTAGGGAACTCCTGCGAAACACGCTCCATAGTTCAACTCCTTGCTGGGTGACGGTTTGACCTTAACAGGCCGGTAATTACTGCTCGCGCGCGATGGCACGGAAAGCGATATCACGACGGAACTCAACGCCATCCCAGTGAATCGCTTTAACCCCTTGGTACGCCTGCTGCTGGGCAGCTGAGACGCTATCGCCCAGGGCGGTCACACACAGCACGCGACCGCCAGCAGTGGTGATATCACCCTCTGCGTTTTGCGCCGTCCCTGCATGGAAGACTTTGCACTGCGCCTGCTCGGCATCGGCTAGGCCGTGAATCACGTCACCTTTGCGGTAGCTGCCGGGGTAGCCACCTGCCGCCAACACCACGCCCACCGCTGCGCGGCTATCCCACTCGCACTGCTTGTCTGCCAGTTCGCCCTTGGCACCTGCTAAACAGAGCGCCGCTAAATCGGAGGTAAGGCGCATCATAATCGGCTGGGTTTCCGGGTCACCAAAACGGCAGTTGTACTCGATTACTTTGGGGTTGCCTTGCGGGTCAATCATTAGCCCCGCATACAAGAAGCCGGTGTAAGCGTTGCCCTCTTCCGCCATGCCACGCACGGTGGGCAAAATCACTTGCTCCATAATCCGCGCATCTACTTCCGGTGTCACTACCGGTGCCGGGGAGTAGGCTCCCATACCGCCGGTATTGGGGCCGGTGTCGCCATCGTAGGCACGCTTATGGTCTTGGCTGGTGGCCATGGGCACGACGTTTTCGCCATCCACCATCACGATAAAGCTGGCTTCTTCACCTTCCAAAAACTCTTCGATGACGACTCGCGCGCCAGCGTCACCAAAGGCGTTGGCTTCAAGCATATCGCGGATCGCCGCTTCGGCTTCCGCTTCGCTCATGGCGACAATCACGCCTTTACCTGCCGCCAAACCGTCCGCTTTGATGACGATGGGCGCGCCCATATCAGCTAAATACGCCAATGCTGGCTCGACAGCGGTAAAGGTTTGGTAATCGGCGGTGGGAATGTGATGGCGGGCCAGAAAGTCTTTGGTGAACGATTTGGAGCCTTCCAACTGTGCCGCGCGCTGGCTGGGGCCAAAGATAGTCAAACCAGCGGCTTGGAACCGATCCACTACGCCTTCCACCAGCGGAGCTTCTGGGCCCACCACGGTTAGCGCAATCTGCTCTTGCTGGGCAAACGCCACCAAGGCATCCAGGTCGGTTGCGCCGATAGCGATATTGGTCAGCTTAGGTTCTGTGGCGGTCCCTGCGTTGCCAGGTGCCACAAACACTTGCTCGACATCATTGGATTGGGCAAGTTTCCAAGCAAGGGCATGTTCGCGGCCACCGCCACCGATCATCAAAACTTTCATGGGTATCCTTCTCAAACGGGAGAGCGTCGTTGGGGCGCATTATGCCACAACGCGTCCCTAACGTGGCCTAAAGGGGGATTAGGAGTTTTTGTCCGTTTTATCGTCGTCATCCGTCTGGGTAGGCTGGTTCAGCGCATTTTGCCAGAAACGCATATTCTCTTCGGCCAGTTCACGCATAAACTCAATGGGTGAGTGGCGCATCGCCTGCTGCCACTGGGTCTGCATGCGTTTTTGCTGCTCCAGCATCAGTTGGGTTCCCTGCTCCAAATAACGCGCCAGCGGCAGCGGTGAGGACATATCGTACACACGGATCAACTGGGCCAGCAGGTCGTTCGAGAACACTTCGGCTTCACTATCCGCCTGCTCCTGTTCGATAATGATCGATAGCAAAATGGTGCGCGTCAGATCTTCGCCGCTCTTGGCGTCTTCAACGCGAAACGGCTCTTCTTCAATGATTAAACGCCGCAAGTCTTCAAGAGTGACATAACGACTCTGCTGAGTATCGTACAACCTGCGGTTGGCATATTTGCGAATTACGCGCACAGCGCATCTCCTTAAACACGATAGAGGCTTTTATCGCCGTTGCTGCTATTGTGCCTGCAACACGCGCCCATGCAAGCCAGCTTAGCGGATTAGTGCTGTTAAGCGCGCCTTTCCTATGACCAATAGACGACGACTATGAATTTGATACTGCTAGATCTGAGCGAGGTCGATGGTCACCACGCTCGTATTACCGATGCGCGCCGCCTGACCCATCTGCATGAAGTACACCGCGCTAACGAAGGCGATCGCTTAACCGTGGGTATTCAAGGCGGCGCTATGGGTAAGGCCACGCTAACGGAGCTCAACAAAACGCAGGCTCTGTTTGCGCTGGAAGATATCAACGAACCGCCGCCGCCTGCCCTGCCCGTTCATCTTGTCCTGGCGCTGCCGCGCCCGCGTATGCTGGCACGCACGCTGGAGCACGTCACGGCGTTAGGAGTCAAAGAGATTACCCTGCTGCACACCAAGCGGGTTGAAAAGAGTTACTGGCAGTCGCCGGAACTGCGGCCAGAAAAAATTCATCAGCATTTGATACTTGGGCTAGAGCAAGCGCGGGATACTCAACTGCCTAACGTGACGCTCTGCAAAGGGTTTCGTCCTTTTATGGAAGAGCAGCTACCGGCACTTCTAACAGAACGAAGAGGATTGGTTGCCCACCCAGGCATGGAGAATGCCTGCCCGCGCGGTATTGATGAGCCAACGCTATTACTGGTGGGGCCCGAAGGCGGTTTTATCCCGTGGGAAGTGGAGCAGCTACTGGCGGCAGGCTGCGAGGGAATGCACCTAGGCCCTCGTATCCTGCGGGTAGAAACAGCCGTCACCGCGCTGCTGTCACGGCTGTTTTGAGTGCTACCTGACTAATAAAGGATCAAGACTGGTCGTCTTCGGGGTCGTGGGGAACGTACGCAGCGTTTTCTCCACACTCGGGTTCCTGTAGAAACGTATTGCGTACGTCTAACAAGCCCAGGTGGCTGATGGTACGACGCCCCAATAGTAGCGGATAGATCATCTCTTCTCGGTCACGCAGGCTAAACTGCTCCTCGTAGATGGTATCCCCCATGCACACGTCCATCAGCACCACCGGGCGCTCGTCACGACCCCCAGCGCCGCGCACGGTTTGCTCGCGATAGAGTGGACGCTCGATTTGGTCGCTAAAGGTGTCACCGCTCTCTTGATCTTCCAGCTTCAAACGAAAGCGCACCCACTCTTCGCCATCTTTTTCAAACATCTCAATATCACGGGCATCCAGAGATGAGGTAAGCGCGCCGCTGTCTAGTTTGGCTTTGACAGCAATGCCCCATGGCTCGATGTAAGCATTTTCCACCCAGCCGAAGACCTTATCCTCAGCCTGTACGTTAGCACTAACCAACAGGGAACCAGCCAATACGCTCGCCCCCAACACCCCTAGAAATGCTTTTCCCATTGCGACTCATCCTTGGTGAGAAGTTTGCCTAACTATCAAAAAGATTCGAACAGCAATGAAAGCGCCCTGCGCTAGCGCAGCCGTTCTAACAGCGACTGAGTGGCAAAGCCATCCGGCACTAGGCCTTGGTCCCGCTGGAAGGCACGCAGCCCCGTCTGGGTATTCGGCCCCATAATGCCGTCGGCAGTGCCTACCGCGTAACCGGCGTTGTTCAAACGCTGCTGGAGCGTTCTGACATCGTCACGGGTCAAAGGTGCTTCATCGCGTGGCCATGCTTGCGAAATGCCCTCTCGCCCAGCAATGGCGTCGGCTAGCGTGGCAACCGCCAGCGCATAGCTAGTGGCATTGTTGTAACGCAAGATAGCGCGGAAATTGGGACCTACGATAAACGCGGGGCCATTCGCCCCGGCCGGTACAATCACCGCTGCACTATCGAAGGAAGGCAGGTCACCGTTCACCGCACGCACGCCTTGCGCGGCCCACTCAGCGCTGCTCTTGCGGCCGGTTTGGGCGTAATCAAAGGAGGTAGGCAGCACAACTTCGGTACCCCACGGCTGCCCGGCCTGCCAGCCCGCCCGCGCCAGATAGTTCGCGGTAGAGGCCATCACATCGGGTATGCTACCCCAAATATCGCGGCGACCATCGCCATCGCCATCCACCGCGTAGGCCTCAAAGCTGCTGGGAATAAACTGGGTATGCCCCATCGCTCCCGCCCAAGAGCCTTTCATCTGCTCTGCGGCAATGTCGCCCTGGTCAATAATACGTAGTGCTGCTAGCAGCTCCCCACGAGCAAAGTCTCGCCGACGGCCATCATAGGCCAGCGTGGCGAGGGACTCTAGCGTCGAGAAATCACCAAAGTTGCTGCCGTAATTACTCTCAACGCCCCAGATGGCCACGATGATTTCTGCTGGTACGCCATAGCGCTGCTGCATCTGCTGGGCTGTTTCACGGTGTTGCGCGTACTTCTCCTGACCATTGGTAATACGCGCGGTAGACACGGCACTATCCAAATACTGCCAAATGGCACGCACGAACTCAGGCTGGTAGCGGTCTAATTCAATCACCCGCTCGCGGTAGCGCAGGCCATCAAAGGCGGAGGCTAGCGTCGCTTCGCTAATCCCTTGGTTGGCGGCATAGCGACGAAACTCGCTTAACCACTGATTGAAGTTGGCATAGCGCACCTCTTCAGCGGCTCGTGCATCTACCTCGGTCATTAGTTGCGGGCTGGCGTGTGTGGCAGGGCTGTGGAGAGCAAGCGTCGTAGCGGCAACGAATAACAACGGGAATACAGCGGCTCGGCGAGTATTCAACGAATTGTTATGTTTCAGCGACACGGCGGGTAATGACACGGGTATTAACGGCATAGCATTCTTCTCTCAGCAATCCTTGGCGTGAGCTGGATGATGGCTCAGAAATGAGGGAGATACCACCCCTAGGCCGCTAGGGCAGAGAATAGGGGCTGGCAGCCAGTATGCCACGTAAAGCCCTTTGGAGTCGTAATGGCCCGCTTGCTTTAATACGTTGAAATACCTATCTTGGCGCGGGTCGCGGAGTCGCTGCCACGCCACGCCGCAATACATGGACACAACATCTTATACAGTACAATTATTGTACATAAATTGACATAACAGTTTTTCAGAATAGCGTCTCTATTTCGGGTTTTTTAGGCATAAAAAAAGCCACAACGAGGTGGCTTAAAGAAGTCGTTGATAGTGCTCGTCGCGCTAATCTGGGTCGGTGTTACGCGGGTGCCGCTTGGCGTTTTCCTGGGTTTCCATGCCGCTTTTAAGCTCATGGGTAAGCGGGTCGTAGTTAGGACGCAATTCATCTTTCACCGTGCCGCTCCACAGCCTTGAGCCCACGAAGTATCCGGCCCTCCCAATCACGTGGGCGGCAATCGGCGCAGTGATTAAGATAAACACAATAATGGCAAACGAGCGTGCCACTACGCCCACTTCAGCAAAATGCATGGCCGATGCCAGCATGATTAAAATCACCCCGAGTGCCGCCGCCTTGGTGGTGGCGTGCATACGCGTCAGCAAGTCAGGCAAGCGAAGTAAACCAACGGCGGCTAACAGCATAAAACTAGACCCTGTTAGCAGCATGGCCCCTTTAATTACATCAATCATCCCGCGGCCCTCCACGTTCTAAAAAGCGCGCAAAGCCAATGGCGGCTAAAAAGCCCATCAGCGCAATCACGATCGCGGCGTCCAAGAAGCTCGAGACGCCCGATTGAATCGCATACACACCGACCAACCCCACGACTGTCGTCGAGAACAGTTCTAGGGCCACTACGCGATCTGGCAGACTAGGTCCGCGCACCACGCGAACGAAGGTCAGCACGAGCGCCAAGCCCATGATCACCTGACTAATTAAAATCACGGTTTCCATTAACGAAATAACTCCAGTGCCCTGTGTTCCATCTCTTTCAAATTGCGTCGAAGCTCCTCTTCGTCGTCCAGGAACATCGCATGGATATACAACACTTTACGGTCATCGGACACGTCTAGGCTCAGGGTACCCGGTGTGAGCGAAATCAAATTCGCCACCAGGGTGATCTCCATTTCGGTGCGTGCCGACAGCGGTAAGGCAATGACCCCCGGCTGCATGTGCCAAGGCGGCGTCAGGATATCGAATGCCACGCGTAAGTTGGCCTGAACCAACTCTTTGATGAAAAAACCGAGAAAGCCGATGAAGCGCGGCACACGAGCAGGATAGCCTTTCAACCCATCGACTTGAGGCTCAATCAGCAGCAACGCGATATAGCCAAAAATCATCCCTACCAACAAATTCAACCCGGAGAAGTCGCCGCTCAGCAGCACCCAGGCCAAACCAAGCAAGAGGTTCCAAATGGCGCCGGTCATGGTGTTTCCTCCAAGCGGTCATCGACACGTTCGGCCTGTATCTCAATGGGATCCAGTAGCGCTGCTTCCGCACTTGCGGAGGCACCGAGTACCGCTTCGATATAGCCTGAGGGCGTCATCAATTGATCGCCTATTTGGTTCATCACCAGCATGATGGGTTCGGCAAACACGCCAATGAGCAGGGACATCATGGCCAGCACCACGACAGGCAGATACATCATCCACAGGCTGGGCTTCAGCAACCGGCCATCATCGCCTGTCGGTGTCGGTGTTTCGGGCACCTGGTTTTCTTCAGGTAGCGCCTTCCAGAACACTTCGTTCCAGATCTTCACCATGGAGTAGAGCGTCATCAAACCCACGGCCAGGGCGATGCCGGTCGCCACGTAAGCCTTTGCCTCAAAGCCTGCGCGCACCAGCACGAATTTGGCAAAGAAACCCGACAGCGGCGGAATGCCCGCCAGAGAGAAGGCGCTAATAAAGAACGCCACGGCCAGCCAAGGGCGTTCACGATATAGCCCGCCCATCTTTTTAAGCTGGTAAGTGCCCTGTAGGCGGTGGGTAATCCCGCTAATTAAGAACAGGTTCGTCTTCACAATGATGTTGTGCATGATGGCAAACACACCGCCTGCAATCGCCAGTGGTGTATAGAGCGCCAGCCCCAGGATCATATAGCCAATCTGGCTGACGATATGAAACGAGAGGATACGCCGAAATTCATACTGGGCGGCCGCCCCCAGCACGCCGGTCACCATAGTGAGAACGGCCCCCCACAGCATGATGTCCTGTAGATAGCCCATGGTCTGATCGAAGATTAGCGTAAATACCCGGAACAGTGAGTAAACGCCCACTTTGGTTAACAGGCCTGCAAACAGTGCGGATACCGCCACCGGAGGCGTGTGATAAGAAGCAGGTAGCCAGAAAAACAGCGGAAACGCAGCGGCTTTGATACCAAAGGCCACCATAAACATCACCGCCAGCACTTCAACCATGCCGCTGTGCTCGGCTTCATCCATGCGCAGCGCGATATCGGCCATATTGAGTGAGCCCACCGTGCCGTAAAGCAGGCCTACCGCAGTGAGAAAAATGACCGATGCCAGCAGATTGAGCGTCACATACTTGATGGCGCCCTCCATCTGCGCGCGCTCGCCTCCCAGCGTCAGGAGCGCAAACGAAGCCACCAGCATGACTTCAAACCAGACATAGAGGTTGAAGATATCGCCAGTTAAAAAAGCACCCGCCACACCCGCCAACAGCAGATGCATAAGGGGGTAGTAGCCAAATTTTTCGTGGCCGCGGCCAGTCGTCGCCAGGGAGTAAATCCCCATGGCCAAGCCGATGATTCCGGTGAGCAGAATCATCACAGCGCTGAGCATGTCAGCGACGAGCGTTATCCCAAACGGTGCTGGCCAGCTGCCCATTTGAATGGTGATGTAGCCATCTTCTAAGACCGCAACGAACAGCCACAGGCTGACGACAAATAGTACGACGTTGCCAGCCACGGCAATAAAGCGCTGCATGGGCCTCGAGCGCCAAAACATCAGCGAAATGGCCCCGGAAAGCAGCGGCAGCAAAACGGGAAGTGCGACTTCAGGCCTCACGTGTCGGTATCCTTCATCTTGTCTAAATCATCTGCCTTAACGATTTCGTAGGCCCGGCGGATCAATACCACCGCAAACGCCAATACCCCAAAGGCAATCACGATAGCGGTAAGCACCACCGCTTGAGGCAGTGGGTCAGCGACATCGCCCAAAGGCTGCATCATCCCTTCAGGAATCAGCGGCGGTGCGCCACGAGTCATACCGGCGGTAGTAAAAATCAGCAGGTTGGCGGCATTAGAGAGTAGCATCAAGCCAATCACGAGTTTGACGATAGAGCGGCGTAGCATCATAAAAATAGCGGTGGCGTATAACAGGCCAATCGCCAGTGCCATTAACGGTTCCATGGGCGGCCTCCTGCAAACAGCGGGTTGGGTAACTTATGGCTCATCCTTATCCACCTCCATTAATGCCATGACCATGCCCATCACCGACCCCAACACCGCCAGATACACTCCGATATCAAAAATCAGCGGCGTAGACGCTTTAAAGTCGATCACCGGAATCGTCCACCACTGAGCAGTCAGAAAAGGCTGCCCCATGAACCAAGCGGGCACTACCGAGATCATCCCAAAAAAGAGTCCTGCGCCGATCAAGTCTCGCGGGTCGACCATGCGCAGCACCTCTTTGGTGGCACTGACCCCGAAGGCAAACAGGTAAAGAGTGAACGCCCCAGCTGCTACCAATCCGGCAATAAAGCCACCGCCCGGTTCGTCATGGCCACGCAGCAGCAGAAAAACCGAGAACATCAGTTGCAGTGGCATCAGGAACCGCGCTGCCGTATTCAGAATAATCGTGCCTGATTTAACCATCGTAGGGCTCCTTCACGCTGGCTTTGTCGCTATCCGTCGCTTTGCCTTCTGTCTCCCCATGACGCAGCTTTAGCATCGCAATCACACCAATCGCGGCTAACGCTAAAACAAACATCTCGCCGAGCGTATCGAGGGCACGATAATCCACCAAAATGACGTTGACGATATTGCGACCATAGGCAAGCGGCGCGCTGTTTTCCACCATATAGGTAGAGATCGATTCAAACTGGTCGATACTCCAAGCGGTTATGATCAGCAAGAAGATTAACACCCCCATGGTGGCCGCAACGGCCCCATCACGGATGCGCTCAAGATTGGTGGAGAGATTTGAAAAACGCGGCAATCTGAAAAGTACCAATACCAGCAGGATCACCGTCATGGTTTCTACCAGCAGTTGGGTAATCCCCAAATCTGGCGCGCTAAACAGAATAAAGATCAGCGCGATAGAGAAGCCCATAATGCCCACCGATACCACGGCGCCTAAGCGGGAGCGTGAAATTGTGGCAAACAGCGCCCCCATTGCCATGGTGCCCACCACAATGACTTCATGGAAACGTACGTCTAGGGAGAGCGCCAGCTGCGGAGAGTGGCGCAGCAGTATTGAGTTGCCAATCAGCGCGATCAGCACTACCAGCATGACCAGGATGTAATTGCGCATATAGCCGTTTTGCAGCAGGCGTGTCTGCCATTCGGAGAAGCGCACGATGCCATTCATCAAGCCTTCGTACCCCGCCTCGGGGCCATGACGCATCACCGGTGCCAACCTGGCTAACTGGGCGCGTACGCTGTCCCACCGCTTGAACAGCAAAAAGCCGAAGATCAAGCTCACCACCGACATAATCAGCGCCACGTTGACGCCGTACCACAGCGACAGCGAGACCGGCAGCGTCTCCCCCGCCACCGCCGTTGCTGCCGAGGTCAAGAGCGCATCGGCCCCTAGCACAGCAGGGGCCAAGCCAAGCGCGAGCGACCCGAATGCCAATAGGCCTGGGCCTATCAGCATACTCAACGGCGCCTCATGGGGTATTTGGGGAGTTTCATGGCGTGCGCCGTAGAACGGCCGTAGCGCAACAATCGCCGCCACCGCAATGGTCAAGATGGCTGCCAGGAAGGCAAACAGCACCAGCAACAGTTGAACGCGCTCGGCGCCTAACGCTGCCTCCAACATGAGTTCCTTACCGATAAAGCCTAACAGCGGCGGCACCCCTGCCAAGGAGAGCGCCGCCACAAAAGCGATCACTGCCGTGACAGGCATAACGCTTCGTAATCCGCCCATGGCGGTGACGTCTTTCGTGCCGGTTTCATGGTCAAGGATGCCCGCCACCATAAACAGCGCCCCTTTATACATGGAGTGGGCGAGCAGAAAGGTGACAAAAGCGGTCATGGCGTATTCGGAGCCAATCCCCAGCAGCATAGTGAGCGTTCCCAGCGCCATAATGGTGGAGTAGGCCAGCAGCTTTTTGATATTGGTATGGTGAATGGCTAAGAAGGCACCCGTCAGCATGGTGGTCGCCCCCACCACTGAGAGTATTGTCACCCACATGGCCGTGCCACCCAGCTCAGGCTGAAGGCGTGCCAACAGGTAAATCCCCGCTTTCACCATGGTAGCGGAGTGCAGGTAGGCCGACACTGGGGTCGGCGCCGCCATAGCGTTAGGTAACCAGAAGTGGAATGGGAACTGCGCCGACTTGGTAAAGGCTCCTAGCAATAAGCAGATCAGCATAGGGGCATAAAGCGCATGCTGGCGCAGGTCATCGTCTGACTGCAAAATCTCACTCAGAGACCAGCTGCCGCTGGCGATACCCAATAGCACCAAACCTGCCATTAACGCCAAGCCACCAGCAACCGTCACAAAAAGCCCCTGACGAGCGGATTTGCGTGCTTCAATATCAGTATGGTTAAAGCCAATCAGCAGGTACGAGGTGATGCTGGTCAGCTCCCAGAAAATAAACAGCGTCAGCAGGCCGTCCGCTAACACAAGCCCCAGCATAGAGGCCATAAAGGCGACGAGGGCGAGGTGGAAACGGGCAATATCTTGGTGGCCTTTTAAGTAGCCACCCGCATACACCAGGACACAGGTGCCAATCACCGTAATCAGCAAGCCAAACAGCAGAGAAAGGCCATCCAGTAAAAAGCTAAGGCTAATGCCTAGCGAAGGCACCCACGACCACTCAAGTAACTGAGGCCCGTCACTCAACACCAGGGGCGCTTGACTAAAAAGCCAACCAGCCAGCAACGCCGGAAACAGCGCAAGCAGCAGGCTTGTTCGCTCCCCAAACCAACGGTTGAGCAGCGGTGAAGACGCTGCCAACACGAAGCCCATTAACACGGCAAATTGCATCCGGCGCTTTCTCCCTAGTGACGTTCATTCATCCCAATAAGCCGCCTATACAGATGCACAAGCCGCTTAAACGTTGAATAAGTGTGATTTTATATGCACAAACCTTATACTAGCGTTTCTCACATTTCTAGAAAAGACGGCCCCAATAAAAAACCGCCTAACGTAATACGCTAGACGATTTTTATAGCAAATACGCGACTTTACGGTGTCGACAACCAGCCAGAGAGCTCGTTATTGACCACTGCTAACAGTGCATCTATATGGTCATCGCGGTCATTCAAACAGGGGATATAGCTAAAGGTTTCGCCACCCGCTTCCATAAAGCTGTCGTGGATCTCCTCTTTGATCTCCTCAAGGGTTTCCACACAATCAGAAGAGAATGCTGGCGAAAGAATCGCAATATGCTTATGCCCCTGCTTGGCCAGCTCGGCAACGTGCTCCACTGTTTGCGGGCCAACCCACTTCTCGGGGCCAAACTGCGACTGAAAGGCGGTATCCACCTCCTCCTTGCTTAAGCCCAGCTTCTCACGCAGCAGCCGTGTGGTTTTCTGGCATTGGCAGTGGTAGGGGTCGCCTTCCATTAAATAACGCTCAGGCACCCCGTGATAGCTGGCAACTAACTTGGTCGGGCGGCTCTCAAACCCGTCATAAGCTTCCTGTACCGAATTCGCCAGCGCCTGGATATAGGCAGGATGCTCAAAATAAGCGGGCACGGTGCGAATATAGGGCTGCCACTTCATCTTCATCAGCGTGCGAAACGCCTGATCATTCGCCGTCGCGGTGGTGGGCGAGCCGTATTGCGGGTAAAGCGGGAAGAACACAATGCGCTCGCAGCCCTTCTCTTTCATACGCTTTAGCACGCTATCGGTGGAGGGGTTGCCGTAGCGCATGCAGAAATCAACTTCTACATCATCGCCATACAACGCCTTTAAGCGCTCGGTCATTTTTTCCGTTTGGGCACGCGTGATGGTTAGCAGCGGGCTTTCATTCTTCTCATTATTCCAAATACTTTTATACGCATGGCCAGATGAAAAAGGCCGCTTGGTGAGAATGATCAGCTGCAGCAGCGGCTGCCATTTCCAACCGGCGTAATCCACAACCCGTTTATCGGATAAGAACTCGCTGAGATAGCGGCGCATGGACCAGTAGTCGGTGGCATCGGGTGTTCCCAGGTTGGCCAGAACTACGCCCACCTTGGCGCGGGGAACCGCAGGGTGACTGCTGGGCGCATGAGTTAAACGCCCCTCACCGGGTTGATCCTTTACAACGCTATCGGCCATCTCGCTCACTCCTTAGGTGCAGTACATAATGGGCAAAATCTTAACACTTTTCGGCAAAGTCGCGGCATAAAGTTATACTATCAACACTATTTGTATAATCTCAGGCCAACTCATGTCTAAGCCGTTACTGCTCGTATTGGGTGACCAGCTCACGCTGACGCTTCCAACGCTTTGCGACGCGCCTTCCAATGCGGTGGTTGCGCTATGCGAAGTGGCTGAAGAAGCACGCTACGTGCCACATCACCTGCATAAAACCGGTAGGATAATCAGGGGAGATGGTTTATCGGCATGGACGCCAGCCGGGCCCTGTATGCGGTGTTGGGCTACCGGCGGCTGGTAAGACTTTCTTGCTTACCGGGCCTGCGAAGCATGATGGATGCAGGCTACCGTTTTTTTGCCCGACGCCGTATCCGGCTGGGGCCGTGGTGGGAAAAGCGTTAGGTTAAACCGTTACGTTAACCAGTGATTAAAAAACTAGCGGCATACGCGAGGTCAGCGGCGAGCTGTAATGGGC
Source organism: Halomonas sp. Ps84H-12 (assembly GCF_024124725.1). Classification (NCBI taxonomy): domain Bacteria; kingdom Pseudomonadati; phylum Pseudomonadota; class Gammaproteobacteria; order Oceanospirillales; family Halomonadaceae; genus Halomonas; species Halomonas sp. Ps84H-12. The sequence continues at coordinate 28,543 of NZ_JAMXSJ010000010.1, forward strand.
GTCGTGACCAATCACTTCATCCTGCGGCACATGTTGCACCAGGTAAGCGCGATGGATGCCTGCACGTTTTAGCTCCAGATAAACGTCATCTAATGAACGGAACAGCATCGGCTTATTACGTTGCATCAGTATATGGCGTTCGCCTTCTACATCTTCTAGCTCTACTTGGTAGAAGCGGCTTCCCGAATGGGTAATCACCCGAATCTCAAAGTTGTCGTGGCTTGCGACGAACTGTTTTAGCTCTTTCAGTTCCATGGTTCCCTCCTGTTATTGGTCATCGTCATGGAGCACAGCATGACGCGGCCCCATGACAATAATATTACCTTGGCACTAACTGCCTAAGAGGGCAATAACAGAAAAGAGTTCCTGACCAGCTCGTCAACTTATGGTCGATTTACTGATACTCGGACGGATCAATCGCCTTACCCAGCGAGTTACGGTCAATCCAATTACCGCCTTTGGTCTCTTTGTACCGAAACACTACTTTGTCGTCGACCGCGACGGGAAGTTCAGCATCTTCCGTTTGGTAGCTGTACTTCTCTCCCTCCACTACCAGAAAGTAGCGATAAAGGTCGGGCATGCCCAGCCACTCTTTAAAAGGCCCCTCGCGCTCTAGCGACTGGAGTTCACCACGGCCTTCCAACTTAGGAAGACGCTTGCGGTTACCGCGCCTAAAACCACCTGCCATTTGCTACTCCTGTCTATCTATCTGCTCAAGGCTATCTGCTCATGAGGGTGCGCATTATACGTTCTCCCCCATGTCGCTCAAGTTAATCGCCAAACGCTTCGCCGTAGCTATCGGGAGCCAGGTCCTCAAAGCGCGTGTATTTACCAATAAAGGCCATGTGCACCGTACCAATCGGCCCGTTACGCTGCTTACCGATGATCAGCTCCGCAATCCCCTGGTTGTCAGGGTTATCCGGGTTATACACCTCATCCCGGTAAACGAAGGCAATGACGTCAGCATCCTGCTCGATCGCTCCCGAGTTATGGCTCACGATACCGTCGGCTAACCAGCACGCATCCCCCGGTACGGTTAAGTCAAACACCTCTTCTTCCCCACAGGAACGTATCTCGACGACCTGATCCCAAAATAGCTCGCTGGAGGCTATTTGCGATAAAGCAGCATCACCGAGCACGTCAGCGTAACTGCTGAGCGTGGCACGTGAAGGTGCGAAGCTAAAGTGCGATGCGCCTCCATAGGCCGTACCCCGCATCGCCGCCATTTGCCGCTGGCTTATCCCTTTCGCCGCCATGGCTTGTTTAACGTGATCAAATACCTCCTGCGGCAAAGTATCGATATTGGTGTTGGCCGTCATCGTTGACGCTTTAATTCGCTCCAGCGCTGGCTGCTGATGACCAAATGCACCAATCAGCCGGGCGAAGCGCTGCTGTTGCTCGCTTCCCGATACATCTGCGGTATACCATCCGCCACCTTCACCCGATAGAACGTGACGAATTCTGGTCACAATACCGAAGCGCAGCAGCAGGGCGCTAACATCATCAATAAGGCGACGGCTAACCGTTGCGAAGTAGAGCCGGGTTCGGCCATTTTTATCCGTCGTAATGCTGCCGTCGGTTGCCCACAGATGACGCATAAATAGCGCCAGCTGCTGATTGGAGAGCTTGAAAACATCGCTAGGAATATATTTTTCAGCAGAGCGCTGCCCAAAAATCCCCAATGATTTCAACCAACGCCCTACCCCTTGTGCATGCCAGCGATTGCCATTACCAGCAATGACGAGCTGATGCCAGTTACCACGCCCGGCCTGGCGGGTAACGGTTGAACCAAATTGCTCAGCGGCGCACTGGACAGCCTCACTATTCGCCTCGCTGGCCGTGGTGTAACGTAGCGGTTGGCCTTTGACATAGCTGCCGTCGCCCAACAAATGGGCTAGCAGGATAAGCGCGTGCTCCTCCCATACCACCGGGTTCTCTGGCTCGGGGAGTTGCCTTGCTAACGCAATACGGTCACCCACCTTCAGCTCGGCCACGGTTTTCCAATCCCACAGTGCTTTTAAGCGATGCTTAGCAGTGGCACGAATACGCCGCCCACTAGCGAGGGAGACTTCAAATATAGGTTTGACACCCACTGACCACACTAGATCCGTGGCGGAGCGATGGAGCCTACCGTTCTCCCCTAACGAGACAACGCTAGGCGTTTTCCCTACCAGCTCGCGAATGGGCTGTCGCTCTCCATTAGCCAGCATGACCAACGTGTCTCCCGTGACACATTCGCGCAAATCCGACATCACGGGGCGCTTGTTGGGGCGCTGCTCTAGCGAGCGGTTCAGCTGCGAAAGCGCCACGACCGGGCAGTTGAACTCCTTTGCCAACCCTTTGAGTGAGCGGGAGATTTCAGAGATCTCACCGGTGCGGTTTTCAGAAAAGCCTGGGATCTGCATCAGCTGAAGGTAATCGATCATGATCAGCGCCATATTGCCGTGCTCGCGTACCACGCGGCGCAAGCGTGAGCGCATCTCATTGGGTGAGAGCGCGGCGGTATCATCGATGAACAGCTGCTTGTCTTTAAGTAGATTCACCGCTGAGGTAAGGCGGGGCCAATCCTCATCTTCTAACTGCCCCGAGCGAACCCGCGTTTGGTCAATGCGCCCTAGCGAAGAGAGCATACGCAGCATTAACGATTCGGCGGGCATCTCCATGGAGAACACCATGACCGGCTTGTCGCTAGAGATGACCGCGTGCTCTACTAGGTTCATAGCAAAGGTGGTGTTATGGACACAGATATCCTCGGCGACGAAATTATGTGTGTCATCCACCGTCAAGTCGTAGACCTGCTGCCTCCCGAGCGGCTCAATGGCGACAATCTCATCCCAATACACATCGGACGTGGCTAAATTTTCAAGATACACATCCCCTTCCAGCAGGCGAGCAAATTCGGCGGCTCGGCGACGCGATAGGCACCGCTCGCTACCTGCTGACAGATGCGGATTATAACCCACTGGCAAAGACTCGCCCGCCTGCTCAAACAACTGACGCCAGGACCGCTGCCCTTTTTTGGCAAGCACATAGCGATTGACCGATTTAGGTAGGCTGTCGCGATTACTATGTGCGCACTTAGTATCAAGACAGGCGCTCAGCGCTTCTAATGCCTGCTCTTTGCTAAAAATGCCAATCTCTTGGATAAAACGCTTCAGGCTTGCTTGATCGAGTATCTCAAGCTCCCAGGGTGACTGGCACAGATTGACATAGTGATTCTGCTTCTCTCGGATTTTGCTCAAAATACCAAAGCGCAGTAACAAATGCTGTACATCACGGACCAACTCACGACTCGATGAAGCATAGCTGATACGGCCTTGACTATTTGCCTGTACAAAGGCGCTACCATCACAGGCAAAGAGACGATTGAGAAATAGCGCTAGCAGCTGTTTAGGTAAGCGAAATACGCAGTCTGGCACCCGTTTATGCAGTGCTTTTTTCGCCCAAACACCATGCGTTTCAAGAAACACTCTTACAGGGTTCGGAGAATTTTTTGCTATAGCGCCATAATCAAAACCAGCATCGTCCCCCGTTGAAGGTATGCTTAACGAATCACAAAGGCGCAGAAATGTTGGCTGAGCTGGAACGGTCTTCCCGCTGCACCAGGCACTTACGGCTGCCTTACTCACGTTGAGCAGCGATGCCAGCGCTTCTCCGGTCATGCTATGTGCTTGCAGCTTCATACGTAAGCTGCTTGCAAACTGCTCTCTTAAAGGGCGTAGACGACTAGCATCACGGCTCACCCGCAGAATAGGCGTTCGCCCCATGTTTTCTGCGGCATCTTCAACTAAACGGCATGTTACACCAGGAAAATAGCTTACCGCTTGGGTGAAATCCGCACGCAGTAGCGGGTTACTATTGGTGAACATAGGGCAGGCCTGCGTGGTGCCCCCGTCGGCTAACATAAAAGCTAAGATTTTTACTTGATAGTCAGGCATAGCTTCATGGCCAAACACAGGTATTTCACGGGGCACAGCAATACGTTCGCCAACAGCTATTTCTTGAAGTGGCTTCCAACCCTCTCCCGTTAAAAACGGGTGCGTTAGTGTTGTCGCAACTTCTCTCCCTGTTGCGGTACGAACACGGAAAACGGGCTTTTGACCGTCATCAACAAACGCCGATGCCTGCGATTTTTTCAACTTAAAATCATCGGTTAACGTTAAAAGCCGTGCTTGTTGGCGAGCAACCAGTTCATCAATCGTGACCAGCGCTCCAGTATCTGGGTCCACTAGGCGCGACCCACTCATCAAACACTTGCCCATCGAGGGGCGCCCGGCGATGATCACCAAGTCCGAGGGCTGCAGGCCGGAGGTCATTTCATCCAGGTCACGGAAGCCGGTCGATAGCCCGGTCATCTCGCCTTTGAGGTTGAAGAGCTCATCGATACGGTCGACCGCTTTGGTAAGCAGGTCGCTCATACCAATGGGGCCACCGGTTTTGGGGCGCTCTTCGGCAATTTGAAACACTAGCCGCTCGGCTTCGTTTAACAGCTCATCGGCGGGCCGCCCTTGCGGAGAGAACGCCCCTTCAGCAATTTGATTGGCTGCCCGAATCAGCTTACGCAGCGTGGCGCGTTCGCGAACAATATCTGCATAGGCGCGAATGTTGCTGGCTGAGGGTGTATTGCGGGCCAGCTCTGCCAAAAACCCGAGCCCACCTACAGTATCTAACTGGTCACGGGCTTCCAGCGCTTCGGAAAGCGTGACTACGTCTAGCGGCTGCCCTGACTCCGCTAGATGAATCATGACATTGAACACCAACCGGTGCTCATAACGATAAAAATCGTCGGCTACCAAGCGCTCAGAGACGTTGTCCCACGCCTGATTGTCCAACATAAGCCCGCCTAACACCGACTGCTCCGCCTCTAGCGAGTGCGGCGGCAGCTTAAGCGCCGCCGTTTCTTGATCAGCAGAAGGCTGGTCCTGCATAGCGAGCTCCTTAAAATAACGCATTGCCAACGGCGCTTATCTTAGCCGGGCAGCTTCCTTCGTACCACTGGCATAGCGAATCAGTAGCAGCTTAAAAAGACAAAGGGCGCGGGATATCCCGCGCCCTTAGAGGCGTTAGCGTTGGCGAGCGAGATTACTCGGCGACAACGACCACGCGTACAACGGCGTCCACTTCTGCATGCAGGTGGAGGTCGATGTCGTATTCGCCAGTTTGACGAATCGGGCCCTGCGGCATACGGACTTCGCTCTTGGCAACTTCGATGCCAGCAGAGGAGATCGCGTCGGCCAGGTCACGCGGACCGATAGAACCAAACAGTTTGCCTTCATCACCCGCTTTAGAAACCAACGACAGTTCGATGTCGTTAAGCTGCTCAGCACGTGCTTGGGCTTCTGCTTTACGCTCAGCGGCTTGAGCTTCAAGCTCTGCACGCTGCGCCTCGAACGCTTCAACGTTCTCTTTGGTGGCCGGTACGGCTAAACCGTAAGGCACCAAGTAGTTACGACCATAACCAGGCTTAACAGTGACCTTGTCACCCAGGCCGCCCAGCTTACCAATGTTGTCGAGCAGAATGACTTCCATCTCGTAAACCTCTTGTCAATTGCTGCAGGCAAGGCGTGCGCGAACGTTCGCGAATGTATCAATCAGCCCCAACAGCAGCACAATGAGAATCGTGGGCCAGGTCGTGATCAGCAGCACATAAAATGCCACCAGCCACAGCCCGTTCATCCCCTTAATTCCAATAAACCCATGCACTAACGCAATACCGGCGATCAGCAGCGGAATCCAACTCAGCATGGCCAGCGCCTGCGCTCCCAGCACCATACCTGCCACCCCAAGCACTACTAAAATAGCGAGTTCTTTAGGGGCCAGGCGCAGCGCATGGAATTCTTCACGAAAGCCACCTGGGTTATAAAGCCCAGCCTGCCAGCTGCGTGCTAGCGCCAAACATGCGATGGCCGCTAACAGCACAACCAACCCCGTGACGCCGCCAATGACCATGGCGGCCAGAGTCGTCGTATCGATGCCTTGGTTGGCAAACTCCGTGAGCATGCGGTCGATCTCTTGCGAGCTCTCGCGCAGCTGCTCCAGCATGAGCTCGGTGCCACCCGGCGGGCTGAAGATGCCCAGCTGAACCATGATCGCGGCCGCTAAGGTGCCAACGATCAGAGCTTCGCTCCAGCGTATCCTTTCGCGCAATATGACCGCCATTAACGAGACGAGTAATACGCTCGCCAGCGGAATCACATCACCCTGCGCCCACCAGAAACCAGCTGGTAATGCCGCAGCGATAATCACCGGAAGCGCGGGAGCAAAGCCCTTGCGCAAGGTCACTAACGCCGCGATGGCCGCACCCAACCAAAACAGCCAGGGCACTAACGCTGCTAGCGCTGCCCCGCCTGCGGCATAGGGCGTGCCACGCATCAGCCATCTTGCGAGTGCCAGCATCACGTCAAACGCTTACTGGTGGCTATCGGAGTAGGGCAGCAGTGCCAGGTAGCGTGAACGCTTGATAGCGGTCGCCAGCTGACGCTGATAGCGTGCTTTGGTGCCGGTGATGCGGCTCGGAACGATCTTGCCGGTTTCGGTGATGTAAGCCTTCAGCGTGTCGAGATCTTTATAGTCGATCTGCTTGACGCCTTCAGCGGTGAAGCGGCAAAACTTACGGCGACGGAAAAAACGTGCCATGGACTAGCTCCTTAAAACGTGCGGTGGATAAAATCAGGCAGTTTCTTCAGTTTCAGCGCGCGGTTTTTCTTCGCGACGCGGACGCTTTTCTTCTGCCGGCTTCATCATCGGGGAAGCTTCGGTGATCGCTTCTTTACAGCGAACAACCAGGCTGCGGATGATGGCGTCGTTGAAACGGAAGATGTTCTCGATTTCTTCGAGAGTCTCGCCGGTGCACTCAACGTTCATCAGCACGTAGTGGGCTTTGTGGATCTTGTTGATCGGGTAAGCCAGGTGACGACGCCCCCAATCTTCAAGGCGATGCACAGTGCCAGCGTTTTCGGTAACGATGCTGGTGTAGCGCTCGACCATAGCCGGCACTTGCTCGCTCTGATCCGGGTGGACCATAAACACGATTTCGTAATGACGCATGGAATCTCCTTGCGGTTTGGCAGCTTCCGGTGTGCGTTAGAGCAAATGCCTTAACCGCGACAGGGAAGCAAGGAGTTAACTGAAATGCCCTTTCTAGGCCGCGAACAGCCGAGACAGGACATCAAGCAGAACTGTTGATCGTATAAGTCACTTACCAATACGAACGCCCGCTTATGAATAAACGGGCGCAAGCATTCTAGTGGGCTGGCCGCTAACTTGCAAGCTGCCGCTGACGAACGGCTTCAAACAAACAAATACCGGTAGCCACCGAGACATTAAGACTCGACACCTGCCCTGCCATAGGCAGCTTGGCAAGATTATCGCAGGCTTCGCGGGTCAAACGGCGCATGCCCTTCCCTTCTGCCCCCATCACCAACGCGGTGGGGCCAGTCATATCAATCTCAAACACGCTGGCTTCTGCTTCACCGGCGGTGCCGGTAATCCAAACGCCCGCATCTTTGAGCTTGGCCAGGGTACGGGAAAGGTTAGTGACCTGATAGACCGGAACGACTTCCGCCGCCCCACAGGCCACCTTTCTGACCGTGGCATTCAAAGGTGCGGCTTTGTCTTTTGCGACAATCACGCCATGAGCCCCCGCAGCATCGGCACTACGCAGGCAGGCACCGAAGTTATGCACATCAGTGACGCCATCCAGCACCAGCAGTAGCGGCGGTGTAGGCGCATGCCAGGCGCGCAACTTCAGCCATAACGACTCTTCGCCTTCCGGCGTTAATGGCGCGCAAAACGCCACCACGCCTTGGTGCGCCGCACCTTGGGTGAGCTGATCAAGCACCTCGCGAGGCTGCTCTTTAATACGCGCACCGCTTGCCTGGGCATTTGCTACCACGTCTTTTAGGCGGTTGCCCGCCCCCTGCTGAACCCAAAGCTCGCGCGGGGCTTCACCGCGTTCGAGCAGGCTCTCTAACGCATGAACACCATACACTTGGTCCAAGCCATCCGGCGTGCGAATGGCGGCATTACGCAGGTTACGTCGAGATGACGACGATTTCATGCTCAACCCTTTTTCGCTGATGGTTTACGCGGGCCGTTCCGGGTACGGCGCGGGCCACGACGAGTCGGCTGTTTATCGGTTGTGGCAGCGGCTTTCGGGCCGCCGCTCTCACCACGGCGCTTGCGCGGTTGGCGGCGCGGGCGTGGCTTATCGTCGGCGAGGCCAAAGTCGATTTTCCGATCATCCATATCGACACGCGCCACCTGCACGGTCAAACCGTCGCCCAAGCGGTACGTAGTCCCCGTGCGCTCCCCTTTTAGGCGATGCTTCTCGGCTTCGTAATGATAGTAGTCCGACGGCAGCGAGGTGACATGCACTAGGCCTTCTACATAGAAGTCGTCCAGACGAACAAACAGACCGAACTGCGTTACCGAAGCAATCGTGCCTTCGAACGTCTCCCCAAGCTTATCGGACATGAACTCGCACTTAAGCCAGCTCTCGACATCGCGGGTCGCTTCATCCGCGCGCCGCTCGGTCATTGAGCAGTGCTCGCCCAGTTCCAGCATCTGCTCGAAGGTATAGGGGCACCACTTGCTCGGCGGCTCTACCGGTGCCCCTTCTACCCGCACGACCGTATTGGTCTGGCGCGGACCGCGAATGACCGAACGTATTGCGCGGTGAACCAAGAGATCGGGATAACGGCGAATCGGTGACGTGAAGTGGGCATACGCTTGGTACGCCAAACCGAAGTGCCCTTCATTTTGCGGTGAATAGACCGCCTGATTCATCGAGCGCAGCATGACCGTCTGAATGATATCGGCATCCGGTCGGTCAGCGATGGCTTCACGCAGCGCTTGATAGTCTTGCGGCGTGGGTTCGTCGCCCCCACCCAAGGAAAGCCCCAGCTCACTCAAGAACAGGCGCAGCTTGTCTAAGCGCTCGGGCGTGGGCCGCTCATGAATACGGTAAAGCGCAGGCAGGTCATGCTTATCCAAGAAGCGCGCCGTGGCTACGTTGGCGGCCAGCATGCACTCCTCGATGAGCTTGTGAGCGTCGTTGCGGGTACGCGGCACGATTTTTTCGATCTTGCGCTCATCGTTGAAGATGATCGCCGTTTCGGTAGTATCGAAATCGATCGCTCCGCGCTCTTCCCGAGCAGAGCGCAGCAGGCCATACAGCTCGTGCAGGTTTTTGAGCGGCTTGACTAATTCCGCATGCTCACGACGCAGCGCCTCTCCTTCTTCGCTCTCGCCATCCAACATCGCCGCCACCTTGTTATAGGTCAGGCGTGCATGGGAGTTCATCACGGCTTCATAGAACGAGTAGCGGCTAATGGCGCCGGTTTTGGAGATATTCATCTCGCACACCATCACCAGGCGGTCGACATGCGGATTCAGCGAACAGAGACCATTGGAGAGCAGCTCCGGCAACATCGGGACGACTTGACCGGGGAAGTAAACCGAGTTCCCACGCGTACGCGCTTCATCATCCAGCGCAGTGCCGGGTCGAACATAGTGCGACACATCGGCAATCGCTACCAGCAGCTTCCAACTACCGGATTTGGTCTTCCAAGCGCAGACAGCATCGTCGAAGTCTTTGGCAGATTCGTCATCAATGGTGACAAGCGGAATGTCACGCAGATCGACGCGATGCTTTTTATCCTCCTCCAAGACCTCGGCAGAGATTTCGCTGGTTTGATCCAGCACCTCTGGCGGAAACTCGGCGGGGATGTCATAGCTGCGAATGGCAATGTCGATCTCCATGCCAGGATCCATACGCTCACCCAGCACTTCGATGACTTCACCCACCGGCTGCACCCGCGTGGCGGGCTGCTGCACGATCTTGGCCGAAATGACCTGGCCGTCTTTGGCACCCCCACAGGCGGTATGTGGGATGATCACTTCTTGCGTAATACGCGGATTTTCAGGAATCAGCACGCCAAATTCCGGCGTGTTACTACGGTATACACCAACAATGGTTTGAGTATTGCGGGCAATCACATCGACAATGGTCGCTTCGTCACGACCGCGACGGTCACGACCACTAATGCGTACCAGCACGTGGTCCCCGTGAAACACACGCCGCATTTGACGAGGCGGCAGGACGAGATCTGGCTTTTTGCCATCATCTCTGAGTACGAAGCCAAAACCATCGCGATGCCCAAGCACCTTACCTTTAATCAGATCGAGCTTATCGATCAGCGCGTAAGCACCTCGTCGATCACGCAGCACTTGCCCGTCGCGCTCCATAGCGGCCAGGCGCCGACGCACGGCTTCTAGGTGCTCTTCATCTTCAATGCCCAGCATTCTACTCATGTTTTCATGAGTAATCGGTTTACCGTAGCTTTCTAAGGCAGCCAGTAGATATTCGCGGCTGGGCGCAGGATTATCGTACTTTTGCGCCTCGCGCTCGGCGTGCGGATCATCACTCAACGTCCAGTACTTCATGCGATCAACATCCTTGGTGGCGTTTGCGGGAGGCGGACAGTTAGCGCAGGCGTGGTGCACTGCGGGTGGGAGTTGTCTTCGACGGCGTTAGCGCCGTTGTCAGCTGCTAATAAGCTGAAGCATGTCATGTTTTGTTTGGTCATAGGCGCAGTATAGCGCTGCCCGCCCAATCACCCAACCACCTAACACCGCATTAATGCGATTTCAGTATTAAAAAAAGCGCCTTAGGGCTTGCATTTAACCACGGCCTCGGTATCATACGCGCCACTTGCCCAGATGGCGGAATTGGTAGACGCGCTAGCTTCAGGTGCTAGTGACCGTATGGTCGTGGAGGTTCAAGTCCTCTTCTGGGCACCAAACCACTTCATGTTATCCCCTTTTCATGAAGTCGTAAGGTGCAGCGGCAAGCAAGAAGTAGATGTGAAAGCAGTTAGTTTGTATTCGCCCAGGTGGCGGAATTGGTAGACGCGCTAGCTTCAGGTGCTAGTGTCCGTATGGACGTGGAGGTTCAAGTCCTCTCCTGGGCACCATACGAATACAGACGCTAAAACTGTTTTAGTTGTAAAATTTTAGTTGTAAAAAGAATGATGCGCCCAGGTGGCGGAATTGGTAGACGCGCTAGCTTCAGGTGCTAGTGTCCGTATGGACGTGGAGGTTCAAGTCCTCTCCTGGGCACCATTTTATGGTCCCGTCCGCATCACTCTTTATCTTCCTGATAGATATTCAATAAATGCCTCGCTCAGATTTATTCTTAATAGAGAACCATCTTTGTATGGCGCTTTTTTGCGTCTTATCTCCATGACTGCGATTGTACCCTACCGCTTTAGCTTACTTGCCAAACATGTCAAGCGGGCGAAACATTAATGCGGCTTCGCCCGCCGTGATTGCTGGTTAATGCATCTCCGTGCTTATTGATAGCGCCCAGGGCGGCGAGCAATTTCTTCCAGCGCCCATCCTTGTGTCCGCAGCTCGCCTTCTAGCACGGCTTCCATGGCAGGGGTTAAGTCAGGAAAGAAGTTCAGTCCCGTTTGCGCTTCGATATCATCAATGGTGACGAGGTAGTCATCCAGCGGCTCATTGCCTCTGACGTCTTGGGGCATAATAAATGCCAGCGCTAAAGGCGCTTCGTCGTGAGGCGCAACGATAATTTTGTAGAACGCCTGAGGCACTTCCACAAAGCCGACGCGGTTAAACACGTTATCCATAAAGCGCTCAGGGTAGATCGGCCCGGTGATCACCTGTAAGCGCTCAAAACGCGGCGCGAAGTGGTCCATCACCGACTCTTCTAAACGCTGCCACAGTTGGCGATTTAAGTTGGGCCGCTGCGGAGCCATATTACTCATTAAGAAAGTGTCGATTTGCGCACTACGCCCATGCACGGCAGCAATAGCGTAGTTAGGCGCCAGATGCCCGCGGTCGTAGCCGCTCCCTGAGTAGCTATCAGTATCCACCGGCCATAGCGTGCGCCAGTCAGCCTGAAAGTTGGGCCGCCCGCCGATCCGGGTATTGTCCGGTACGGCCTTCACTTGATAGCTCACCCATAGCGCACCGACACGAACATCCGACCATCCCACTAAAAAGCCATCGTTGCGTAAAACGCGATGAAACGTGGTGGGGCGAAACTCCTCCCAAGTGGGCACGCCTTGCCAGGTATAGGCATCTTGATGTTGGCGCCCCTGGAATTCCCATAACCCGGTTCCCACTATTACAAACAGCACAGCGATGCCCAGGCGTCGCCCCTGACGACGCCAGTGCACAAGCGATTTCCCCAACGGAGTCACTCCCCTACAAGCTTTTTAGATAGACCAGTATGTTTTTTAGTAGGTAGCTAACGTTACCAGCCGAGTGAAAACATGGTTTCCAAGTCGTGACGAGAGTGAACCTGCATGGCATTCAGCGTTTCGGTATCACTAATCCCTTCTACGGCATTTAGGCGCTCGGTCACCAGCTCCGCTAGGCTCTCAAAATCGCGGGTGCGGGCAATGGCGACTAGGTCGTAACGGCCGCAGGTGGAGTACACTTCGCTGATCCCTTCCACATCGGCTAGGCGTTCAGCCACTGCCTTTACTTGGCCTTTTTCGGTATTAATCAAGATCACTGCGTTTTGCATGGCGCCCTCACTAATCATGTCTTGTGGATATCACGCTACGGGGCGAGTATAGCAGCCTGCTAGGTACGGCCAAGCGCTGCCTGACAGCGTGGCTAATTGTCGCGCTATTTATAAGGTTATTCGCACTAATTTTGAGCATGCGCTAGCATGTACCGTAGACCTCCGATTTATAAGACTTGTCGGAGTATTAAGAGGTGGATCACCACCCGACAACCGTAGCAAAACGTCAGACCGTGACGATAAGGAGACACCATGGCTAATCAGAGCCGTCGTAAGTTCATGCGTAACAGTGTGCTGGGCCTCGCTGCCCTACCGTTTGGTGCTGGCATTCTGTCGAAGAGTGCTTTTGCTCAGGAACTGCCGCGTCTGGATCCGTCCTCTCCTACCGCTCAGGCGCTTAACTACGTCGAAGTGGCCAGCGATGCGAGTGACCATCCCGCTTATGAAGAGGGCGAACTCTGCTCTAACTGCATGTTCTTCAATGCAGACACCGAAGGTTGCCAGCTCTTCCCAGAAAACAGCGTTGCACCGGAAGGCTGGTGCCAATCGTGGACGGCCAAAGCGTAAGCAACCCCCAAGGTGTAAGCAAACCTTAGGCTACTGCGATATCCATGACCCCGCGCCCTGCGCGGGGTCACTGTTTTTAGCCAGCCCCTTTGCTCTCCTCCTCTACCGGCCAGTGATAACGGCGGGTGACTTTCCCATCTTCCATGGATACCAAGTGTACAGGGAAGCCCCATAGCTGCTGTAAATGGCGAATCACCGGATAGACACTTCTCCCCAGTGGCCGACGACTATCCTGAATGTGATGCAGCGTTAATGAGCGATCACCGCGAATGGCAGCTTCTACCACCTGAATATTCGGCTCACGCACCGACAGAGCATATTGGCTTGAAAGCGCTTCACGTATGCGTTTGTAGCCACGGTCATCGTGAATAGCAGCAACCTCAAGCATCTCTACCTGGTCGTCATCGACAATTAAAAACAGCTTTAAGTCGCGAATCACCTTAGGTGACAAGAACTGCTGTATGAAGGATTCATCCTTAAAGTTGCGCATCGCGAACTCAAGGGTTTCCCGCCAGGGGCTACCTGCAATATCGGGAAACCACTCGCGGTCTTCAGCCGTCGGCGCATCGCATATCCGTTTGATGTCCATGAAGATGGCAAAGCCCAGTGCGTAAGGGTTCAGCCCGCTGTAATAGCGGCTATCGAACCCCGGCTGATTGATGACCGCCGCGTGGGACTGTAAGAACTCCAGCATTAGTCCCTCATCTACTTTGCCCTCATCGTAAAGCCGATTCATTAGCGTATAGTGCCAGAAGCACGCCCACCCCTCGTTCATGACCTGGGTTTGCCGCTGTGGGTAAAAGTACTGGGCCAACTTACGCACGATACGCACGATCTCACGCTGCCAAGGGGCCAGCAGCGGGGCATTCTTCTCGATAAAATAGAGCAAGTTTTCTTGTGGCTCTGAGGGGTAGCAGCCGCCGCTATGCAGGCCTAGCGGGTCATCGTCGCTGTGCAGGCTTCCCGGGGGCGGCGCAACGCCAGCTGGCGGCTCGGGGATCGTTCGCCACAACATGTTGACCTGGGTTTGCAGGTACGCTTCGCGCTCGTCTTGGCGTTTGGCCTCCTCCTCTGCCGAGATGGGTGATGGCCGCTTGTAGCGGTCTACGCCGTAGTTTTGTAGCGCATGACAGGCATCCAAAAGTTGCTCGACGGCGTGCACGCCGTGGCGCTCTTCACACTGGGCGATGTATTTGCGGGCGAACACGAGGTAATCGACGATGGATTCCGCATCGGTCCACGTGCGGAATAGGTAGTTGCCCTTGAAGAAGGAGTTATGACCGTAGCAGGCATGAGCAATGACCAGCACCTGCATCATCAAGGTATTCTCCTCCATCAGGTACGCAATGCAGGGGTTGGAGTTGATGACCAGCTCATAGGCAAGCCCCATTTGCCCGCGTTTGTAGGCCTGCTCCACAGAGAGAAACTGCTTACCAAACGACCAGTGATGGTAGCCCACTGGCATGCCAACGCTGGCATAGGCATCCATCATCTGCTCGGTGGTAATCACCTCAATTTGATTGGGATAGGTATCCAGCCGATACTCATCGGCGAGCCTGGCGAGCTCCTCATCAAAACGCTCCAGCACGCTGAAATTCCAGTCCGACCCAGTGGCGATGGGCTTGCGGTTTACACTCATGGCGCACTCCTCGACTCGCACTACCGCTCTTGGCTCATGCGGCGCTTGAATAGCTCACGAAAAACGGGGTAGATATCTCCCGCATTGACGATCTGGCGCATGGCAAAACGCTCGGGAAACTGGGCAGCCACGGTTTCATACTCATGCCACAGCGACTGATGATCATGGGGAGTGATCTCCACGTAGGCGTAGTACTGCAGCTGCGGCATCAACTGCTTCACCAACAGATCACGGCAGATATTGGAATCGTCGTCCCAGTTGTCACCATCGGAGGCCTGGGCCACGTAGAGATTCCATTGCCCGGCGGGGTAGCGTTTTTCGATGATCTTGTTGACCAAATTCAGCGCGCTGGAGACGATGGTGCCGCCGGTTTCTCGCGAGTAAAAGAACTCCTCTTCATTCACCTCTCTAGCAGCCGTATGGTGGCGCACGAACACTAGCTCGACTTTCTCGTAATGCTTTTCTAAAAAAAGATAGAGTAGTAAGAAAAACCGTTTGGCGATGTCTTTATGGTTCTGCGTCATGGAACCCGACACGTCCATGACACAAAACATCACCGCTTGGCTCGATGGTTGCGGCTGGGCGGCGAGCTGGTGATAGCGCAAATCGTAGGTATCGATGAAGGGAATGGCGTCGATACGTTTTTCCAGCCGTTCGATCTCGGCCTTGAGCTCCACGACGCGAGCAGGATTACGCAGTACCGGATCTTTACGCTCCTCGGCCGCTAGCGCTTCTTGGGCTTCCTTCAAAGCACGCTTGATGGGTGCACGCATGGCGATGCGCCGTGCATAAGCCTCGCGCATCGATCGGGTAATACTGATGCGTGACGGCACCCCATCTCGCGCCAGTCCTGCGCGCACCATTTTGATCTCTTCCAACGACTTGAGCGGCTTGCGTTGTAAATGGGGAAGCTCCAAGCCATCGAAGACGAACTCCAGAAACTCCTCGCGGCTAAGGGTAAACGCAAACTCATCGTTTCCCTCCCCCTGGTTAGAGGGGCCGCCTTCCCCGGCACCGTCACCACCCCCTTGGCCGCTAGGTCGACGGATTTTGTCACCTTCCAAAAACTCCTTATTACCCGGCGCGACGATGTTGCGTGCCCCGCCCGGCCCGTGCTGAAACACGGGTTCGGAAATATCCTTGGTTGGAATCGATATTTTCTCGCCGCGCTCCATGTCGGTGATGGAGCGGCGGTTGACCGCCTCCTCCACCGAGCGCTTGATGTGCTTGCGATAACGCTCCAAGAAGCGCTGCCGATTGACCGCGCTCTTGTGCTTAGCGTTAGGTCTGCGATCAATAAAGTAGGTCATTCGACCTCCTCAACACCTCGATCTTGAGCGCCGACTCTTGGCGCTCTTGTGTGCGGGCCGACAGCGGCCCGCTACTGAGACTTACGCACGCGCAGGTACCATTCGGAGAGCAGCCGCACCTGTTTCTCGGTATAGCCACGGTCCACCATGCGCGCCACGAAATCCTCGTGCTTTTTTTGATCCGACTTCGACGCTTTGGCGTTGAACGAGATCACCGGCAACAGCTCTTCGGTGTTGGCAAACATCTTGTGTTCGATGACGCCTTTCAGCTTCTCATACGACTGCCAGCTAGGGTTCATACCGTTGTTTTGCGCCCGCGCCCGCAACACGAAGTTCACCACTTCATGGCGGAAATCTTTCGGGTTGGAGATACCCGCCGGTTTCTCGATCTTCTCGAGTTCCTCGTTCAGCGATTGGCGGTTGAGCAGCTCGCCGGTTTCAGGGTCACGGTACTCCTGGTCTTGAATCCAGAAGTCGGCATAGGTCACATAGCGGTCAAAGATGTTCTGACCGTACTCGCTGTAGGACTCGAGATAAGCGGTTTGAATCTCCTTGCCGATAAAGTCCACATAGCGCGGGGCCAGAAACTCTTTGATAAAGCCCAGGTAGCGCTCGAACACCTCGGAAGGCAGCTGCTCGCGCTCCAGCGCCTGCTCCAGCACGTAAAGCAGATGAACCGGGTTAGCCGCGACCTCCGTACTGTCGAAGTTGAACACTTTCGACAGAATCTTGAAGGCAAAGCGGGTAGAGAGCCCTTGCATACCTTCATCGACCCCAGCCGCATCGCGGTACTCTTGAATCGACTTGGCGCGTGGGTCGGTGTCCTTCAGGTTCTCCCCGTCATACACCCGCATTTTGGAGTAGATGCTGGAGTTCTCCGGCACTTTAAGCCGCGACAGCACTGAGAACTGCGCCAGCATGCGCAGCGTATCCGGCGCGCAGGGCGCAGCGCTGAGGGAGGAGTCTTCCAACAGCTTTTGATAGATCTTGATCTCTTCCGACACCCGCAGGCAGTAGGGTACTTTGACGATATAGACACGATCCAGAAACGCCTCGTTATTGCGGTTGTTACGAAACGCCTGCCATTCGGACTCGTTGGAGTGGGCCAGAATCACGCCATCGAAAGGAATCGCGCCCATGCCCTCGGTAGGATTGTAGTTGCCCTCTTGGGTAGCGGTCAGCAGCGGGTGGAGCACCTTGATGGGAGCCTTGAACATCTCCACAAACTCCATCAGCCCCTGGTTGGCACGGCACAGCCCGCCGGAGAAGCTGTAGGCATCCGGATCGTCTTGGGAGTAAAGCTCCAGCTGACGAATATCGACTTTGCCGACCAGTGATGAGATATCCTGATTGTTCTCATCCCCCGGCTCAGTTTTGGAGATGGCAATTTGATTCAGCCGCGATGGGTAGAGGCGCACCACCCGGAACTGGGAAATATCACCACCGTACTCTTTTAAGCGTTTAGCCGCCCAGGGCGACATCACGCTGCGCAGGTAGCGCCCGGGAATGCCGTACTCCTGCTCCAGCAACTCACCATCCTCTTCCGGTGAGAACAGTCCAAGCGGCGATTCATAGACCGGCGATCCTTTGATGGCATAGAAGGGAATGCGCTCCATCAATAGCTTCAGGCGCTCGGCTAGTGACGATTTACCGCCACCGACCGGCCCCAGTAGATAAAGAATCTGCTTGCGCTCTTCCAAGCCTTGGGCCGCGTGGCGGAAGTACGCCACAATCTGCTCAATGGCTTCTTCCATCCCATGAAACTCGGCGAAAGCGGGATAGCGGCGGATCACCTTATTCGAGAAAATACGTGATAGACGCGGGTCTTTCGCCGTGTCGATCACTTCAGGCTCGCCTATCGCTTCCAGCATGCGCTCGGCAGCGCTGGCATACACCTTGGGGTCACGGCGACAAAGCGCCAAGTACTCCTCAAGGCTCATGTCCTCTTGCTGAACGCGGGCAAATCGGTCTTGAACGTGATCAAAGATGCTCATGGAACTCTCCTGTGGCCCATCCCCCAGCGCAACCGCCAAGCCAATACCCCAGACGGTGTGCTATTCGAGGTGTCGCTCTATCAGCGTAGTCAGCATTAGCAAAAAGTGATGACTAAACCTTCAACGCAGCGCTGTTAACGATATGAGCACAGCAACAGGGGGTTAGTTGCGTGAAATATTGTGGCAACCCCACAATGCAACGCGCCGCCTGAGAAGGCGGCGCTTGAGAGCTCAACGTCAGAGCAGTTTTTAGCGGCGGTATTGCTCAAGCACGAACGTCAAGCACGGCTTTCACATCGGCCAACAGCTGATCGAGCAATTCAACGGTGGTGTTCCAAGCGCAGACGAACCGCGCTCCGCCGGCACCGATGAAGGTATAAAAGGTCCATCCTTTGGCTTTCAACGCTTCGATGGCGTGAGGTGGCAATTCAACGAATACGCTGTTGGCCTGGGTGGGGAACATCAGCGAAGCACCCGGCAACGCCTGTAGCCCTTCCGATAGATAACGCGCCATGGCGTTGGCATGTTCGGCATTGGTTAGCCAAGCACCGCTTTCCAGCAGGCCCAGCCAAGGCGCAGAGACATAGCGCATTTTCGATGCTAGCTGCCCCGCCTGCTTGCATCGGTAGGAGAAGTCTTCCGCCAGCTCGCGATTGAAGAACAATATCGCCTCACCAAACGCCAAGCCGTTCTTGGTGCCCGAGAAACACAGTGCATCGACGCCCACTTGCCAGGTCAACTCTGCGGGTGAGGCGTTCAAGCTGGCACAAGCGTTGGCAAAGCGTGCACCGTCCATGTGCAGCCGAAGGTCATGCTTATCTGCCATGGCGCGAATGGCCAGCAGCTCTTCGCGGGAGTACACAGTGCCCACTTCGGTGGCTTGAGTGAGCGATACCACCTTCGGTTTTGGGTAGTGGATATCGCTGCGCTTGGTCACCAGCGCCTCAATCCCTTGCGGCGTGAGTTTGCCGTTCGCCCCTGGTGAAGTCAGCAGCTTGGCGCCGTTGGAGAAAAACTCCGGCCCACCACACTCATCGGTTTCAATATGCGCCAGCTCATGGCAAATCACGCTGTGGTAGCTGCGCCCCATCGCGGAGAGCGCCAGTGAGTTGGCTGCAGTGCCGTTGAACACGAAAAATACGTCACAATCGTAGTCGAACATTTCACGAAAACGGTCGGCGGCGCGGGCGGTCCAGCGGTCGTTGCCGTAGGCTAAATCATCGGCCTGATTGGCTTCGAGTAAGTACTGCATCGCCTCCGGGCAGATACCGGAGGTGTTGTCACTGGCTAAAAATCGTGGGGTACACTCCGAGGGCATGACGATAATCCTTTTGTCTGACGGTCGTGCGGCGCAGGCTGGGTGCCACCCGCGCCTTAAATCCCTAACGTGGCTTAGTAGTTAGGGTGATCCATCAGTCTATCGCCATTTTAGCGTTAACGTCACGCCCCCCACGCGAGTTACAGCGAGGCCGCCAGCCGGGTGCCTTGATCAATAGCGCGCTTAGCATCCAATTCGGCCGCTTCATCTGCGCCGCCAATCACATGCACGCGGCTACCCGCTTGGGCCAGCGGCGAAATCAAGTCGCGTACCGACTCTTGGCCTGCGCACACCACAATGGTGTCCACCTCGACCACCTGCTCTTGCCCTTCGCGGCGGATGTGTAAGCCCGCATCGTCGATGCGCACATACTCGCAGCCGGCCAGTGTTTCTACGCCACGCTGCTTTAACGAGGCACGATGCACCCAACCCGTGGTTTTACCCAGGTTTTTGCCTGGCTTAGAGCTTTTTCGCTGCAGCATCACAATGCTGCGCGGTGAACGTGGCGGCTGCGGCGCTTTTAAGCCGCCACGTTCGCCCACTGCTAAATCCACGCCCCACTCATCGCACCATGCGGTCACCTCCATGGTGGGGTGCCCCTCGTGGGAAAGCAGCTCCGAAACATCAAAACCAATGCCGCCTGCCCCAATCACCGCCACGCGCTTGCCTACTCGTTCAGGCTGCTCAATGGCGTCTGCATAGCTCAGCACGCTGGGGTGGTCGGCTCCTGGTAACGCCAGTTCACGGGGCACCACCCCCGTGGCAATCACGATTTCGTCAAAATCTGCCAGGGCGCCTACAGTGGCTTCGGTGTTTAAGCGCACGTCCACCGCGTGCTTTTCGAGCATGACGCGGAAGTAGCGCAGAGTTTCGTTAAACTCTTCTTTACCGGGGATTTTGCGAGCGTAGTTAAACTGCCCACCCAACTCGCTGCGCCGCTCAAAGAGCACCACGGCATGCCCACGACTGGCCGCCGCTACTGCTGTGGCAAGCCCCGCTGGGCCTCCGCCTACCACCGCTACCCGCTTAGGTGTTTGCGCAGGCGCCAGGGTGATCTCGGTTTCGTGGCAGGCACGGGGGTTGACCAAGCAGGAAGTCAGCTTGCCCATAAAGGTGTGATCCAAGCAGGCCTGGTTACAGGCGATGCAGGTATTGATCTCCTTCGCCAAGCCCGCCTCGGCTTTACGCACCCACTCGGGGTCAGCCAAAAACGGACGCGCCATCGACACCATATCCGCATGGCCCTCGGCCAGTACGCGCTCAGCCACCTCCGGCATATTGATGCGGTTGGTGGTAATCAGCGGAATCGACAGCGCCGCGCGAATGCGGCGGGTGACTTCGGTAAACGCGGCCCGGGGCACGCTGGTCACGATGGTCGGCACCCGTGCCTCGTGCCAGCCAATGCCGGTATTGATGACGTTCGCGCCAGCGGCTTCAATGGCCTGGCCCAGTTGTACGACCTCTTCCCAGGAGCTGCCCTCTTCCACCAGATCAATCATCGACAGGCGGAAGATCAGCAGGAAGCGCTCGCCAACCGCTTGGCGAATACGCTTGACGATCTCGACAGGGAAACGCATACGCCGCTCAAAATCTCCGCCCCAGTCGTCGTCACGCTGGTTGGTGCGGCGGCAAATAAACTGGTTGATCAAATAGCCTTCCGAGCCCATCACCTCAACCCCATCGTAGCCCGCCTGCTGGGCCAGCGTGGCACAGCGCACGTAGTCGGCAATCTGCTGCTCTACCTCGTCGCTGGAGAGCGCTCGGGGGGTGAACGGGTTGATGGGGGCTTGCAGCGCCGAGGGGGCCACCAGCTCTGGTGAGTAAGCGTAGCGCCCGGCATGCAAAATTTGCATGCATAGGTGCCCACCGGCGGCATGTACCGCATCGACAACGTGGCGATGCTCCGCCACTTGAGACTCCTCTGTCAGCGCGTTGGCACCTTGAAATACCGCCCCTTCGGCATTGGGCGCAATGCCACCCGTCACAATCAGGCTTACCCCTGCACGCGCGCGCTCTGCATAGAACGCTGCCAAGCGCTCAAAGCCATTCGGCGCTTCTTCTAAATTGGTGTGCATGGACCCCATCAATACGCGGTTAGGCAGCGTTAAATGTCCCACGGTTAATGGACGAAATAGGTGCGGATAAGCTGGCGCTTGGCGCATCACGGTGCTCCTTCACTGTTATTAGTACGGCGGGCAATCAATGGCTTGCCACTCACATTCAAACAAGCGTATGACATAGCGCTGGCTACGTACAGACTTTTACCACGCAACTGTATCGCCTTTTTATCCAGACGATAGTCGCTATATCGACTACCTTCCCCCTTGCCCCTGGAGGCAAAGCGCGTCACATTAACCGGCTAACGATCAGGGATTGAATCTAGGGAATGTGCTATGCCATTGATTTACTTTTTACCGCCGCTGGCCACCGTACTGATATGGTCCGGCAATATGACCATCAACCAGCTTTCGGTAGATGCCATTGCTCCTAGCAGTATCGCGTTTTTACGCTGGCTGCTCGCCCTCGTCGTCATGACTCCTTTTGTGCTGCCGGCCGTACTGCGTCACCAAGATGAGATCGTGCGTAACTGGCCAAAGCTAGCTCTGCTAGGGCTTTTAGGGATGGGGCTATGGCAGGGGCTGGCTTATATCGCTGCGGAAACTACCACCGCCACCAATATGGGCATTCTTGCAGCAATGGTGCCGCTGCTCACGGTGCTATTGAGCGCGCTAATTTTGAAGGAACCACCCACATTAGGCGGCGTCGTAGGCGGCGTGCTCGCCTTTATCGGCGTCACCGTGCTGCTGGGCCGCGGCAACCCACTTTCTCTGCTGCAGTTAGAGGTGGCGCAGGGCGACGCGCTAATGGTGGTCGCCGCCACCTGCTATGCGCTTTATGGCGTGATGCTCAAACGCTGGGCGATGAATCTGCCTCCTTGGGTCATGCTCTATGCCCAGGTCTGTTTTGCCGTGTTGTTCTTGCTGCCACCCTACTTGATGGGCCCCATGACACCGGTGGATGGACAAAACATCTGGCTGATCTTGTACGCAGGCATTCCTGCTTCCGTTATTACCACGTTCTTGTGGATGCGAGCGGTCCGCCAAATCGGCGCTAACCAGGCGAGTATCTTTATCAACCTGATGCCGCTATTTAGCGCGCTGATTGCCATGGCGTTACTGGGTGAACAGGTATCGGGGTTCCACTTTATAGGTGGGCTGTTAATCCTTGCCGGGGTGATCATGGCGCAAACGCTGACACGTCCGTTGGTACGCGCGGCAGCCGCCCGTAAAACGCAAAGCGTACAGCAGTGATACAATAGGCCAACTTCATTTTATGAATGGGAACCCCTGAGCTATGTCCCTAGAAGACCTGCACCTCAATCTGCGTAACCTCACCAGCGACGACTACGAGCAGCTGAAATCGCTGATGGACGCGGTGTATCACGATATTGGTGGCGCTTGGCCTAAGCACACCATCGATAAGCTGATCCAGGAGTTTCCCGACGGCCAGATTGCCATTGAAGACGACGGCGTACTGGTGGGCGTCGCCCTCACCGTGCAGGTGGATTACGACGAGTTCTCCAACCCGCACAAATACGACGATTTGATCGGCCATCGTGAAATCATCCTGAACGATCCGGAAGGCGATGCCATGTACGGGCTGGATGTACTGATCCACCCAGACTATCGCGGCTACCGCCTGGGCCGCCGCCTATACGAAGCGCGTAAAGAGCTGTGCCGTTCGCTTAACTTGCGCGCCATTCTCGCGGGCGGGAGGATTCCCGAGTATCACCAGCACGCCAGCGAGCTAACCCCGGCCCAGTACATCGACAAAGTCTCCCGCAAGGAGATTTACGACCCGATTCTGTCGTTCCAGCTTGCCAACGACTTCCAGGTCAAACGTCTGTTACGCAAGTATCTGCCGGAAGACGAGCAGTCCCGAGGCTACGCCACGCTGTTGGAATGGAACAATATTCTGTTCGAGCCCGCTGAAAACGTGCTAGACACTCGCCCCACTCAGGTACGCGTGGGCGCGGTGCAGTGGCAAATGCGTGAGTTCGCCTCCGTGGAGGCTGCGCTGCAGCAAATCGAGTATTTCGTCGATGCGTTGTCGGATTATCAGAGCGACTTTGCCGTTTTCCCGGAGCTGTTCACCACGCCACTCATGGGGCTTCAGGACCGAGCTGCCCAAAAAGACCAAACGGCGGCCATTCGCTTTTTGGCAGGCTTTACCGACCGCTTCAAGAGCGAGCTTTCCCGCATGGCGGTCTCTTACAACATCAATATCATCGGTGGTTCGATGATCGAGGTGGGTGAGGATGACCGTCTTTATAACGTGGCTTACCTGTTCCATCGGGACGGCGAGGTGGAGAAACAGTCGAAGCTGCATATCACCCCGCAGGAGCGGCGCGACTGGGTGATCGAAGGCGGCGACGATCTGCAGGTGTTCGATACCGATGCAGGCCGTGTTGGCATCCTGATCTGCTACGATGTGGAATTCCCGGAACTGGGTCGCCTGCTGGCCGACCAGGACATGGATATTCTGTTCGTGCCGTTCTGGGTCGACACCAAAAATGGCTACCTGCGTGTGCGCCACTGCGCTCAGGCACGGGCTATCGAGAACGAGTGCTACGTGGTCATCTGCGGAAGCGTCGGCAACCTGCCGTCCATCGAGAACCTGGATATCCAGTATGCCCAGTCGGCGGTATTCACCCCCTCTGACTTTGCCTTCCCCCATGACGCGGTGCTGGCCGAGACCACGCCCAACACCGAGATGATCATCTTCTCGGACCTGGACTTGACCCGCCTGACCGTAGTGCGTGCCGAAGGCTCGGTCACCAACCTCAAGGACCGCCGCAAGGATCTCTTCGATCTACGCTGGCGCGACTGGTCGTGGAAGTCCGGCAGTAGGCAGGAAGACTAACGCTCAACCTGCGACCCACTACGCATAAGTACGCATAAGAACTCCAACGCCGCCCACCGGGCGGCGTTTTGTCATTCACAAATCGCTATTCACAGCTTTCTATTCACACCTCTCCATTCACCACTCACCCAAGAGCTACTCATCCGGCCAAACAAGATGGCTCGGCACGCGGCCTTTGGCATCGAACGCGACGCCCTCGGCACGCAGCTTTTCGTGCTGGTGTGCCGCGCCGCCGTGGTCAGCTAGTTTGAGTGACGCGGAAATGACACGATGCCAGGGTAGCTGATGCCCCTCGGGCAGGTGACGCATGGCCGACCCCACCATTCGCGGCGTGGCCCCTTCGGTCATCTTGGCAATGCGGCCATAGGTCGTCACCCGCCCCGCCGGAATTTGATCGACAATAGTGTAAATCTGTTCGAGCAGTTCCGGGCGTGGCATGACAACCTCGTTTGGCTTATGGCGTTGGTTTAGAGCGCTTCGACAAGCTGATCAATGGCTTGGAAGGCTTCTTTCATCGCGGCATCGCGGTGAGCGTCGCCCATGTTCAAACCTTCAGCAAACACCACTTCCACATCGCGAATGCCCATCAGGCCCAACATGGTTTTCAGGTGCGGCGTTTGGCTATCGAACTCGGTGCCCGCGTATTGACCGCCACGAGCGGCCAGAATGATAGCTCGCTTGCCTTCGATCAGCCCCTGGGGGCCGTTTTCGGTGTAGCGGAAGGTTTCACCGGCGCGCAGCACGCGGTCAAACCACGCTTTCAGCTGTGACGGAATGCCCAGGTTGTACATCGGCACCGCCAGTACCAGCACGTCGTTAGCGCGCAGCTCTGCCAGCAGCTCATCCGAGTGCGCGGCCAGCGCCTGTTGCTCGGTGGTGCGCTCGTCAGCCGGGGTCTGCCACGCGCCCAGCTCTTCGATGGCAAGGTGCGGCAGCGCGTTGGCAACCACATCGCGGTGGGTAACGGCGACGCCATCACGTGCAGCGGCCTGCTGCTGAAAATGGCTCGCCAGCGCGTTGGACTGGCCGTTGTCGCCGAGGATAGAAGAGGTCACTAACAGGGCACGAGTGGTCATGAAAATTCCTTAAAAACAGAGAGAAGGTTAGGCGCTATTCTACGGCGCTTTTCGGTGAGCAAAAGCGCAACGTTTTCCGATCTACATTCGACAAAATCGAACTATTCACCCATGAAAAAGCCCCACGCGTGGCTGCTTGAATCGCAGCAACGCGTGGGGCAGATGACGACTAGCAAGCAGATACGTGGCTATTTCTTAGTCGGCCAGGCGTTCGGATCTACTTTGTTCGCCAGCTTCGGAAACTGGCTAGGGTCGAAGACCGGTTCTTTACCCGCCTTGAGCTGCGTGTCGTAATCTTTGAACAGCGCAAAGGCAATGGGCGATAGCAGCAGAATCGCCACCAGGTTAATGATCGCCATCATACCCATGGAGAGATCCGCAAAATTCCAGATAGCTCCCAGGCTGGCCACAGAGCCCACCATGATCATGCCCAGCACGGCCAGACGATACAGCATCACCGCCAGGGGTGCCCGGCGGCCAGCCAGGTATTCGATGTTGGACTCACCGTAAGAGTAGTTGGCAATCACGGACGTGAACGCAAACAGCAGAATCGCTACCGCAATGAACATGCCGCCCCATTCGCCCACATGGCTGGAGAGCGCCATCTGGGTCAGCTGGATGCCGTTGCTCTCCTCGCTGGCCAGCAGTTCCGGGCCCGCCATAATGATGATTGCTGCCGTCGCGGTACAGATCACCAGGGTATCCAGAAAAACGCCCAGCATTTGAATAAAACCCTGAGCTGCCGGGTGATCCGGGCGGGTGCTGGCAGTCGCTGCCGCGTTAGGCGCAGAGCCCATACCCGCTTCGTTAGAGAACAAGCCGCGCTGAATACCGTTCATAATCGCTTGGGAAATGGCATAGCCCATCGCACCGCCGGCCGCCTGCTCAATACCAAAAGCGCTCTGCACGATTGTCATGATGGCAGCGGGCAGGTCGCTAATATTCAGCGCCACCACGACCAGCGCCAAGATCAGGTACAGCAGTGCCATCAGCGGCACCACTAACTCGGCCACTTTCGCAATCGACTTCAAGCCGCCGAAAATAATCGGCGCGACGATGGCCATCAAGACTAACCCCATGGCCCAGGTGGGAATGGCGAATGCCTGCTCCATGGCCTGGGCGATGGAGTTGGCCTGTACGCTGTTAAACGCCAACCCAAACGCAATAATCAGGCAGATAGAAAACAGTACCGCCAGCCAGCGCAGCCCCAAGCCGCGTTCGATGTAGCGCGCCGGGCCACCGCGAAAGGTGTTATCGCCATGGTCGGTTTTGTAGGCCTGAGCCAGCGTGGACTCCACAAAGCTGGTCGCCATGCCCACCATGGCGGTCATCCACATCCAGAAAATCGCGCCGGGGCCGCCGAAGTAGATCGCCACCGCAACGCCCGCTAGGTTACCCGTGCCCACCCGCGCGGCGAGACTGGTAGAGAGCGCCTGAAACGAGGAAATACCGCCGTTGGACTGCCGGGAACCGCGCAGCAGCTTGAACATATGTCCGAAATAACGAATTTGAATAGCACGGGTCATGACCGTGAAATAGAGGCCAGCACCGATGAGCAGGTAAATCAGCACACTGCCCCATAACAGCCCATTGCCGCGGTCCACCATCACGGTCAACAGGGGAGGAAGAGTAAAATCCATACCAAACACACCTTTTTTAAAACAAAGAAGGCGCATCATTCTTCACGGTTGCACCAAAATGGCAAGAAAATTGGTGAATTTACTCATTATCAGCAAAAAAAACTAACAACCGAATACGCTGACTGATGGCCGCCTGGGTAACTCCTAACTCACTACCGGCGGCAGTAAAGCTCAGGGTGCGGACAGCAGACTCAAAGGCTTGTGGCCATAACAGCGGTGGTAATTGGCTCATGAAAAAGCTACCTATAAATTAAACAAAGTCTTTGGGGCTAATGCCAGTCAGTTAAGCCTGACTGGCATTAGGCTTGGTACCGCGCTTATAAAGTGCTGTGGCAACTCTTCCACAGCGATGCCCATCAGTTGGAGTTCACCTTAAAACCGGGCCAGATGGTGGCGTTCGATAATCGTCGCGTGCTTCACGGCCGCAGGGAGTTCGATCCCAATAGCGGTGCTCACCATCTTCAGGGCACCTATCTAGACCGCGATATGCTGGCTTCGCGCCTGCGTGTTCTCGCTCGTACCACCGCGTAATCACAATAACCTAAGCAAGAAGATCCCCTTCCATGACGCGTTTAACCCGTCCACTCGTTTCTACCATTGCCCTAAGCTTGGCAGGCGTTACCACCCAAGCCGCCCTTGCTGATGACGCCACGCTCGATTTCGGCGTCCCGGCCTGGGGCGCTTATCTCAAAAAAGTCATTCAATGGACTGCCGCTAGGGCGCAGTACAGCCGTTCAATGTGGCCAGTAAGCGGCGCGAACCACCCTGTTCACGGTGCTCACCTAACCACACCCCTTGCCAGGTGCCAAGGGCTAAGCGGCCATCGCGTACCGCAAGGCTAAGCTGAGTGCCTAGCAGGCTAGAGGCCACATGGGCAGGCATGTCATCAGGGCCTTCTAAGGTGTGCTGGAAGTAGCTCAGCCCTTCGGGCACTAAGCGGCGAATAAAGGCATCCAGATCATGACGAACATCTGGGTCGGTGTTTTCATTGAGCGTTAACGAGGCGGAAGTGTGCATCAGCTGTAAATGCAGCAGCCCTTGGTGGCACTCTGCCAAACAGGGCAGCGCCCTGACAATCTCATCGGTAATCAGGTGAAAGCCCCGAGGCATTTCCGGCAAGTGAATCTCTTGTTGATGCCACATAATCACTCCTTTGTTATAAGCATTATTAAGAGGATACGGTAACAGACATACCATAGCCTATTTCCTTGGCCTGCCGTATCGCGCCCAACGGGAACCATGACACGCAGTGCCCCACACTGATAGATTTAATGTTTATTGTTCAAGTGTTCACCAAGGAGCGAGATGATGAAATCCACATCGCGGCCAAGGAGCATGGCCACGCTGGCAGCGGTTGCCGCTACCGGCACACTGCTGATCGGCTGCACCGGTATTCCCGATGGCACCGAACCCGTCTCTGGTTTTGAGCTAGAACGCTATTTGGGCGAGTGGTACGAAATTGCCCGCCTGAATCACTCCTTTGAAGAGGGGTTGGACTGCGTCACAGCTACCTACAGCCTGCGTGACGATGGCGGCGTTAAGGTAATCAACCGAGGCTACAACCTGGAAGAGCAAGCCTGGGATGAAGCCGAGGGGCGCGCCTACTTTATTGATGATGAGAGCGTTGGTCGGCTGAAGGTCAGCTTCTTTGGCCCGTTTTACGGCGGCTATAACGTCCTTGAGCTAGATGACGATTACCAGTGGGCATTGGTGGCAGGCCCCAACCGCGACTACCTATGGATTCTGGCCCGCACGCCAACCCTTGAAAGCGACGTGGAGCAGCGCCTGCGCCAGCGCGCCGCCGAGCTGGACTTCCCCACCGATGAGCTGATTGACGTGGTGCAGGACCAAACCTGCCCAGGCCGCTAGCGCACCCCGCCTGTCAGCCATTGGGCAAGGCGGGCACCCTGCCCGCCATTTCCCGCTGTAAAAAATCAATGAAGGCGCTAATGCGCGTCGGTATATGGCGGCGGTGCTCAAACACGGCATAAAAGTCAGCGCGCACGCCCTGCCAATCGGGCAGCAGCGTGCGCAGCGCGCCGCTAGCCAAGTGCTCGTTCACATCCCACCAGGAGCGCAGCATCACGCCATGGCCATCCAGCGCTAAGCGAGTAATTACCTCGCCGTCGTTACTGGCCAGTTGCCCGCTAACTTTCACCGCTTGGCGCTGCGACGAGTGGCGATACTCAAACCGCCATAGCGGGAAGTCGCTATCATTTTCACGAATCACCAAACAGCTGTGCTGGGCAAGATCGCTCGGCACATTCAGCGCGGGCATCTTCGCCATATAGCTTGGCGAGGCGCACAGCACCCGCCGGTTGGGAAGAATACGCTTGGCGACTAGGCGCGAATCCGGCGGCTCGCCAATGCGAATCCCCACATCAAAACCGTGATCGCTTAAATTGAGTGGGAAATTCGTCAGTTCCAGCCAGCTCTCCACCGCCGGGTGTTCTGCGCAAAAGTGTGAGAGCAGCGGCGCAATATGCCGCCTGCCAAAGCCAAAGGTCGCGTTGACCCGCAGCCGTCCAGTAAGCCCTTGGCTCGCGGTATCGCTGAGTGCGCTCTCCAGCGTTTGCAGCTCTTCTAAAATCAGCCCACCTTGAGTGAGATAGCGCTCCCCCTCGGCGGTCAGCGTCAAGCGGCGAGTGGTACGCGCCGCCAGCGTCACGCCAAGCCGGGCTTCTAGCTGCTTTAAGCGTTTGCTGACGGCCGAGAGTGACAGCCCCAGCTCTCGGGCGGTGGCAGTTAGGCTCCCTGCCCGGGCCAGCTGCTGAAAAAAGGCGAGGTCATCCAGCATCATGGGATTCTTCACTTTAAGGCAACAATAGCTTGCATAGTAGCCTGATTATCTCGTCGCCAACAGACGCTACACTCATACCACGAAAACACGCCCTGCTATTTTTGTGACGTCTAATAAAACAAGGAGCCCCCATGGCCCATCGTATTGCAGTCATCGCTGGCGACGGTATCGGTACCGAAGTGATGCCCGAAGGCATCCGCGCACTAGAAGCCACCGCCAAGCGCTTCAATATCGACCTGGAATTCACCACGTTTGAGTTTGGTAGCTGCGACTACTACCTGGAACACGGCAAGATGCTGCCCGATGACTGGTTTGAGCAGCTCAAAGGCTTTGACGCGCTGTTCTATGGAGCGGTGGGCTGGCCAGAAAAAGTACCGGACCATATTTCGCTATGGGGTTCGCTGCTGCAATTCCGCCGTCAATTCGACCAGTACATCAACCTGCGCCCCTGCCGGTTAATGCCTGGCATTAAAAGCCCGCTGGCGGGACGCAAGCCCGGCGATATCGACTTTTACGTAGTGCGTGAGAACACCGAGGGCGAGTACTCCAGCGTCGGTGGCAAAATGTATGAAGGCACCGAGCGTGAAATCGTCATTCAGGAAACGGTGATGAGCCGTACCGGCGTTGACCGCGTGCTGAAGTACGCCTTCGATCTAGCGCAAACCCGCCCGCGTAAAAAGCTTACCTCGGCCACGAAGTCCAACGGCATCTCCATCACCATGCCCTACTGGGATGAGCGCGTGGCCGAAATGGCCAAGCAGTACCCAGAGATCGCCGTGGATAAGTTCCACATTGATATTTTGACCGCCAACTTTGTGCTGCACCCGGACTGGTTTGATGTAGTGGTAGGCAGCAACCTGTTTGGCGATATTCTTTCCGACTTAGGCCCGGCCTGCACCGGCACCATCGGCATTGCGCCCTCCGCCAATATCAACCCGGAAGGCAAGTTCCCCAGCCTGTTCGAGCCGGTTCATGGCAGCGCACCCGACATTGCGGGCAAGGGCATTGCCAACCCCATCGGCCAAATCTGGTCAGGCGCCATGATGTTGGAACATCTGGGACACAAGGAAGCCGCCGACGCCATGGTCGAGGCCATCGAAGCCGTGCTGGGCGAAGGCGATAGCCAAGTGCTCACCCGCGACGTAGGTGGCCAGGGCACTACGGTAAGCCTAGGGAACGCCATTGCCGAGCGGATTGGCGGCTAATCCCCTATAAAAACAACGCCCCATAACGAGCAACGCCTCGCTGCATTAACAGTGAGGCGTTGCTCGTTTTCAGCTAGCATTTTTAGCTAACGATTAACTCGCCAGCTTAGCGGCAATTTCAGCCACGTGTTTACCCTGGAAGCGGGCAATTTTCAGCTCGCGGTCATCCGGCTGGCGGGAGCCATCGCCACCGGCCAGCGTCGCGGCACCGTAGGGCGTGCCACCGCTTACTTTCGAAATATCAAACTGCTCTTCAATGCCGTAGCCAATCGGCACAATAACCATGCCATGGTGGGCCAGCGTGGTCCAGGTAGAGGTAATGGTCATCTCATCACCACCGCCGGTACCGGTTGATGTAAATACGCTCGCCACCTTGCCACGCAGCGCGCCGTTGGCCCATAAACCACCGGTTTGGTCGAGGAAGGTACGCATCTGGCCGGCCATGTTGCCAAAGCGAGTGGGCGTGCCGAAGATGATGGCATCGTAATCCGCCAGCTCTTGGGGCGTGGCTTCCGGCGTGGTGAAATCCTGCTTGCCGCCCGCGTTTTTGAACGCTTCTTCCGGCATAGTTTCGGGCACGCGTTTTACCGTCACCTCTACGCCATTAACTCCCTTTGCACCTTCCGCCACAGCGGCTGCTAAGGTATCGATATGTCCATACATGGAATAATAAAGTACCAGTACCTTCGTCATTACTCACTCCTTTGCACATGCATTCAAGCATCAGACAGGTTGCCCACGGCGGGCAGTGAAAACTCATTAAAACATAGCGCAGTTAAGCGTAGATAAAAGCGAATGTTTTCGACGCCGCGCTTCGATTTCATCGATGTACCGACCTTGCACTTGTGCCACTTCGGCACTAAAAGCGCTGGGCCTGAAAACGCTTGTAGCGATCTGCCATAAGCGTTTTTTTGTGCCAACAACTTTCATCTTCCCACCGACCATTTTCACGCGAACGACGCCCCCACTTGTGGTCAACGGCCAGCGTGGTAAAGGTAGGGCAACAAAAAGCGAATGCCCATGCTTAAGGACACTTTCATGCTAGGCCAATGGCTCGACTGCACGCTTGACGGCGAACGCCCTTCCCCGCGCATCGGCCGCTTCCCAAGCGGCACTTACCATCTTCATGGGCCAGGTGTTCTGGAACTAACGCCCAATATTTTGCGCCCAGAGGCCCGCGCCTGTGTGTTTTCTGCGGCGATACACGGTAACGAAACCGCCCCGGTGGAACTGCTCGGCGATTGGCTGAGCGCTTTGGAAGCCAGCACGCTGCAGCTAGGCGCGCCGGTGCTGGTGATCTTGGGTAACATTCCCGCGTTAAAAGCGCACAAACGCTTCATTGCTACCAACCTCAACCGGCTTTTCAAACGCGATCTGGACGAGCGGGGCCCCGAACCTGACCGAGCGCGAGAGCTAATGGAAGCGGTCGATACGTTTTTCAATCGTCATCATGCGTTGCCTAAGCTACATTACGACCTGCATACCGCGATCCGTGGCAGCTTATACACCCGCTTTGTGGTAGAGCCCTATGCAGAAACTGCCACAGACGCTGAACAGTGGCAGTGGTTGGCCGCTGCCGATATGCAGGCAGTGCTGCATCAACATCAGCATAGTTGGACCTTCTCCCACTACAGCAAACACTATCACCACGCACAGGCGTTTACCTTCGAGCTTGGCCGCGTCGCGCCGTTTGGCGAGAACGACATGGCGGCGCTGGCACCAATGCTAACGTTGCTCAGCTCGCTCAGCGCAGGTTACGAGCCGCCGAAAAAAACCGCCGAAACCATGGCCTTTTTTAAAGTACAGCACGAGCTGATGCGCCAAGCGGAGGACTTTACGCTCTGCTTCGACGATGACGTGCCCAATTTCAGCCGTTTCGAGCCCGGCACCTGCCTCGCCAAAGATGGGGTAGCGGGTGATTTCATCGTGGAGAAGACACCATTACATGTGGTGTTCCCCAATGCCCACGTCGACATAGGCGCTCGTGCGGCACTGTTGGTGGTACCCAGTCATGCCATTACCTGACGGACACTTGCGCTACTGTCTGACGATGAAAACGTACTTTTCATAACGACGTCTTTTTTATAACAACAACGAGAAGGGGCCGTCAGGACACATCGCTACGTACCAAGACCAATGTCGTCCTGATAAAGTACGCGCATTTGGCGCAGTCCTGATAGAATCGCCCCTTTTTTCGCGCCAGCCGCACACACGCACGACGAATTCATTTGTTGCTGCTGCGGCAACCCTGTACTGGAGCCTAAGTTATGGCCGCTACGCCTACTCCCCTTGAAGTGCGCAATATTAAAAAGCGCTTTGGCGATACAGAAGTCCTCAAAGGCCTCTCTCTCGAAGCCCAAAAAGGTGACGTCATCACCCTCATTGGTGCCTCAGGGTCAGGCAAAAGCACCTTCTTGCGCTGCATGAACCTGCTGGAACAGCCGGACGACGGCGAACTGTACGTCCACGGCGAGCAAATCCGTTTTAAAACCACCAAGCACAGCCGCGAACCCGCCGACTGGAAACAGGTGGTTCAAATGCGCGCCAAGCTCTCGATGGTGTTCCAGAGCTTCAATCTATGGGCGCACATGACGCTGCTGGAAAACATCATCGAAGCGCCGATCCACGTGCTCGGTAAGCCGAAAAAAGAGGCCATTGAGCACGCCCACGCACTGCTGGACCGCGTAGGGCTTAGCGCTCGCGCCAACGCCTACCCGGCACAAATGTCCGGCGGCCAGCAGCAGCGCGGCGCCATTGCCCGAGCGCTGGCCATGAACCCTGAAGTAATGCTGTTTGACGAGCCGACCTCAGCGCTGGACCCGGAACTGGTGGGCGACGTGCTGAAAGTGATGCGCGATCTGGCCAATGAAGGACGCACCATGGTCGTGGTCACCCACGAAATGAGCTTTGCCCGCGACGTTTCCAGCAAGGTAATTTACCTGCACCAAGGTTTGGTAGAGGAACAAGGGGCTCCCGACGATGTACTCGGTAACCCACAGTCACCGCGCCTGAAGCAGTTCCTGGCTCCTAAATACTGATCCGCGAGGCACCCACACCATGCTCGATTTGCAAGGTTACGGCCCCCGCCTGATCGAAGGGGCGGGCGTTACCGTTCAACTGGCCGTTCTATCGCTGATCTTGGCCATCCTCCTAGGGCTGCTGA
The DNA here is from genome assembly GCF_024124725.1 of Halomonas sp. Ps84H-12. Classification (NCBI taxonomy): domain Bacteria; kingdom Pseudomonadati; phylum Pseudomonadota; class Gammaproteobacteria; order Oceanospirillales; family Halomonadaceae; genus Halomonas; species Halomonas sp. Ps84H-12. Next base: position 62,734 of record NZ_JAMXSJ010000010.1, read on the forward strand.
CGGCCAGCGCCAAGATGTCGCGTAACTGGCTGTTACGTCGCACCGCCACCGTTTACACCACGGTGATTCGCGGTGTGCCGGACCTAGTGCTGATGATGCTGCTGTTCTTCGGCGGCCAGATCGGCGTCAATGCCATCAGCGACATGCTGTATTACAACTATGACATCGACATTTACATCAATTTCAATGCCTTTGCCGCAGGCGTACTGACCATCGGCTTTATCTTCGGTGCCTACATGGGCGAAACCTTTCGTGGGGCGTTCATGGCAGTGGATAACGGCCAGATAGAGGCAGGCAAAGCCTACGGCATGAGCAGTGGTTTGGTTTTTCGTCGCATTCGCTTCCCCCAAATGATGCGCCACGCCCTGCCCGGCCTTTCCAATAACTGGATGGTACTGCTCAAAACCACCGCGCTGGTCTCGGTGATCGGCCTAACCGATATGGTGCGCGTTGCCGCCGAAGCCTCCCGCGCCACCCACGAGCCCTTTGTGTTTTTGATCCCCGTGGCGGTGGCCTACCTGCTGATTGCCAGTGTCTCCGAGTGGATTTTTGCACGGCTACAAAAACGTTACGACATCGGCTTTGGGGGGCAGTGATATGCTAGATATTTCTGCATGGTTCAACGACCTGCTGGCGGACAACCTGATCTTTACGCCCACCACCCTGGGATACTACTGGGAAGGCTTGGTGACCACCACACAGCTGGTGTTTCTATCGCTGGTGGCGGGGTTAATTCTTGCGGTGCCGCTGGCCATTATGCGTAGTTCCAAGCATAAGTGGATCAGCCTGCCGGTCTACCTCTATACCTACGTATTTCGCGGCACGCCGCTACTGATCCAGCTCTACATCATCTACTACGGCGTTGTGTTCATCGACGGTATCCAGGAAACCTTCCTGTGGCCAGTGCTAAAAGAAGCCTTCTACCCGGCGCTTATCGCCTTTACGCTCAATACGGCGGCCTACACCACCGAGATCTTCCGTGGGGCGATCAAAGCCACGTCTAAAGGCGAGATCGAAGCAGCGCGCGCCTATGGCATGTCGCAAAACCTAATGATGCGGCGGATTATTCTGCCCAGCGCCTTTCGTCGTGCGCTGCCCGCTTACGGCAATGAAGTCATCTTCATGCTGCACGCCAGCGCGATTGCTAGCGTGGTGACGCTAATGGATCTCACCGGCGCGGCACGCTTCGTGTATGCGCGCTTTTATGCGCCCTTCGATGCGTTCCTATTCGTCGCAGCCATCTATCTCTGTTTAACCTTTGCGATTTTGTATTTTTTCCGCTTCCTAGAGAAAAAATTACTGGCCCACCTGCGGCCACAAAATTCCTAGCTACGATAAATCCAACACGTCCAGCGTAAAACAAACGTTGGTTCAAATGCAGACTCCCCCTTTTCGCCGACCTCAACCTGGGGTACGTTAAGGGGGATCACCTTGGGTGAACCTGCTTCTTTTAGAGTCTAAAAATGAAAAAACTACTGACTGTTTCTCTGCTGAGCTTGGCCGTCGCTGCAGCATCTTCTGCTCACGCGCGCGATTACGACAACGTGCGTATCGGCGTCGACGTTCCCTACGAGCCCATGGAATACCGCACCGCTGAAGGCGAGCTGACCGGTTTCGATATCGACCTGGGCAACGCTCTTTGCGAGCGCATCGGCATTACCTGCGAGTGGGTCGAGCAAGAGTGGGACGGCATCATTCCGGGCCTGATGTCGCGTAACTACGATGCCATCATGTCCTCCATGACCATCAACGACGAACGCCGTCAGCAGGTACTGTTCTCCGATCCCTACATCACCATGCCGTCTGCCTGGTTCGCTCCGAGCAGCCTGGACATCAGCGAAGCCAACGAAGAGACCCTGGCGGGCAAAACCATCGGCGTTCAGCGCGGCACCCTACAGGATAACTACGTCACCGATAACTTCAGTAGCGTCGCTGACATCAGCCGCTACTCCACCGCCGACGACATGGTGCTGGACATGGAAGCACAGCGTCTAGATATCGTCTTCCTCGACTTCCCGATCGGCCAGTCCACGCTGCTAGACAGCGAAGAAGCCGAGTACGTCGTGGTGGGTGAGCGCATTAGCGAGCCTAAAGAGTACTTCGGTGAGGGTTTCGGTATCGCCTTCCGTCAGCGTGATGAAGCGCTGGCCGAACAGTTCAACGAAGCTCTGGCTGAGCTTCAGGAAGACGGCACTTACGATGAAATCTACGCCCGTTACTTCGGCGAAGAGTAAGCGCGCTAACTGCCTAAGATTGCCTCCCCGCTTGGGGAGGCACGCAAGCGAGACGCCATCATGACCTCACGCCTCCTCTTATCCCCCGCGCTGCACGCGCTTCGCCCAGGTACCCATGGCAATATCGCCCGTTTCTACCTGAGCGAATGATTCTACGAATAGCCCACCCCGCCTTTTGGCACGCCCGTGCCAACTTCCCCTCGTTACGCTGACCGGTTCGGTAGCCAGCGATATTCTCTACATTCCTGAGTTCATCGGCGTGGATGCGGATTTTATTGTGCTCAGCGAAGGCCGCTGGGCCATTGACCACGTTTGGGCGCTGGGTAAACCGATTTTCAGCGCCTGCCAGGCCCCGTCACTCCAGCGAACTTGCTCCGCCAAACCGGGTCTTTACTATCACTTAACCACATACAAGGAGGTAGCATGGCTGAATCGACGGCGGCTCACGCAACGCCACAGGCAAGCGCCGCAGAGGTGTTTCGCCCCTCTTCCCACTGGACGGCCTGGGGACAGTGGCTGGCGCTGTTCACCATGACTGTGGACCACCTGACCCGCTACGTGCTGCCGGGAGACTGGGATTTAGGTTGGGCGGGTTCATCCATTGGGCGCATTGCGTTTCCGCTGTTTGCCGCCATGGTGGCGTGGCACGGCCTGTTTAATACCCGCAACCCACTGCGCTACTCACGGCGGATTTTGATTATCGGCCTCGCCGCGCAAGTGCCCTATATGCTAATGCCACGCGCCTCGGATACGTTCATTTTGAACGTCTGTTTTACGTTGGCCAGCGGGTTGGCACTAGGAGCGCTGGTACGGCAAGGCTGGCAGCACTATCAACGGCAAACGTTAGGCTTTGGTTGGCTCATGTTAGGCGCTGCCGTCGGCGTTACGGTGTGGTATCTACTGGGATTTTGGGTGGAGTATGGTCACAACGGCCTGCTGCTGATTCCGCTGTTTATGTTTGCCATGCAGGCGCTCAGCGAAACCCGAAATGCGTTGAAATCGCGCCTTTGGGCGGGGCTAGCGGCATTTCCTGTGCTCTGGATTGCCGGGCAAATGAACGCCTCCGACATGGCTAAATCGTTCACCGTCGCCACCTGCGTGATCGTGCTGATGCTGGCTGCCGGTGCTGCCCAGCGAGTGCCGCCGGTGGCGCTGGAAATGCCGCGCCGCCTTTGGCTTGCCTGGTACCCAGGGCACTTTGCCTTGATTGCCCTGTGGCTACTGCTTAGCGGTCAATTGGCAGGTTAGGCGCCTGTTCCGCCACACGCTTGTTCACTTCTTCACGCATCCAGGGCTGGTAGCGGCGCAGCCGCGCCCGTCCTTCGGTCTTTGCCTGATACATCGCCGTATCTGCCTGTTTAAGCACATCGGCATGGTCGCAGGCCGTGGCATCAAAACAGGTGTAGCCCATGCTAGGTGTCACCTCTACCCAGCGGCTCTCTAAACGGTACTTGCCGGACAACGCGCTCTGCACCGCATCCATGTAACGCGCCGCCACGGCGTTGAGCGCCTCAGGGTCGGTGACATCAAATAGCGCCAGCAGCACAAACTCATCGCCGCTTAAACGGGCGGCCATATCATCCGCCTGCAAACACGACTCCAAGCGGCGCGCGACCTGCACCAACAAGTCATCCCCTGCGGCATGGCCTAGGGTGTCGTTAATCAGCTTGAAGCGATCCATATCCATAAACATCACCAAACCACCGCGCTGGTCGTTGTTCTGCCCATTACACAGCGCCTCTAAACGCTCGATAAACAGACGCCGGTTGGGCAAATCAGTTAGCGCATCGTAGTAAGCCTGGCGGTAGATAATCGCCTCGTTGCGCTTTCGTTCGGTGAAATCCTCAATAATCGCCACACCGCCCACCATCTGGTTGCTGGCGCTATGTACCCCGTTGAAGAACGCTCGCAAAGGCGTGCCCACACTGGCGTTGGGCAGTTGGTAAGTGCCTTCGTAATAGCCCGTGCCTTTTTCCAGCGCATCCCTAACCGCCTGAGCCACCTTTCGGTCGGCAGAGCGGTCCAGCATGCGGTAGCCGAGTAACTTTGAGCGCTCCACGCTCAGGATAGCCAGCAGTTTGCTGTTACAGTCGGTAATCTGCCCCTGCTCATCGAAGTGCAGCACGCCTAACGGCGAGTGCTGAAAAATAGAGCGATAGCGGTTTTCGCTTTCGCGCAGCTGCGCCTCCCGGGCGGCCATGTTTACCCGCAGGGCAATATTGTCGTGAATAGTACGGCTAAAGCGGCGGCTAGTGGCGATGATCAAACCTAAAAAAAGCACCAGCATCAGGCCGATTAAAATAGAGAGCGGCGAGCCCTGAAACAGAAACTGCAGCTTAAGCGGCAGCAAAATGGGAAGCACAAAGCCAATGGCGATCCACCACACGGAAGAGAGCGTAGTCACGCCCCCCGCAGCAATACCGGCCAGCACAATCGAGAGCGCGGCAATTTGGGCGGGGTGATTGTGGCTAAACAGCAGCACGCCGGAGGCGCCCCACACGCAGCCAGAAGCAATCGCCCCCACAGCAAACCAACGCTGCCAGCGCTGGCGCTGCTGCTGTAGCGCAGGCAGGCGCTTAAACCGCTGGGCTAGCAGTAATCTCAATCCTGAAATCGCCACCAGCACCGTAAACCACCCCAGCAGTAGCGCGGCATCCACCACCGGCCACATGGCCGCTACCAGCAGCCCACCCGCCAGCACGCTGCTCAGCACTGGCTGCCATAGGTTGTCGTAAAGCAGGCGCACTTTTTCACCGCGCAAACGCTGCATGGTGATGTGATGGTCACGCTGATAACCACTGCGCAGCCCGGAGGCCATCGCCGTGGCGGCGAGGGGTGTGGGGGGCGACATACAAACTCCCTGTTCTTCAGTCGGCTTAACGCCAATCTTATTGGTTAGGCTTTGTTTAATACATCTGTTTTAGCACGTTTAAGTCACAAAAGTAGTCACCATCAGAAATTAAAAAGCCGCCTTTTCAGGCGGCTTCGTTGTTCATAACGTAGATTCAAAACTCCACTCAACGGGGGGCGCATCGGGTATCAACGCCTGACAAGCACGCACTTTTTCAAGCAGCTCGGCGTGACTCGACGCCACGACGTTAACGTGAGCCAGCTTACGCCCTGGGCGCTCGGCTTTGTCGTAGCGATGCAGGTGGGTGTCGGCAATGGCTAGCAGCGCGGCGTTATCACCTTCCAGGCCAATCACATTCACCATGCAGGTGGGCGCAATGGCGTTGGTTGCGCCTAACGGCAAGCCTTGAACTGCCCGCAGATGGTTCTCGAACTGGCTGGTCACTGCGCCGTCCATCGTCCAGTGGCCGGAGTTATGCACCCGCGGGGCCATTTCGTTGGCCAGCAGGCTGCCATCACGGGTTTGGAACAGCTCCAGCGCCAGCACGCCCACGTAATCCAGCTCATCCAGCAGCGCACGAATGTAGCCATCGGCGGTTTGCTGAACACTGTCGTCCAGGTCGGGCAGCGGCGCCACTGAATAACGCAGAATGCCGTCTACGTGCTGGTTCTCTGCCATGGGGTAGAACACCACTTCCCCATCGCGGCCACGCACCGCAATCATCGATACTTCGCGCACAAAATCGACAAACGCCTCAACGATCAGCTGCGAATGGCCAATGGCCTCCCACGCCTCTTGAGCCTGTTCCGGTGCTTTCAGCACCGCCTGCCCTTTGCCGTCGTAGCCTTCCGTGACCGATTTGGCCACTACCGGGCAACCAAGCTCAGCGGCGGCGGCAGCGAGCTGCTCAGCACTTTCCACCACGCGATAGGCCGGCGTGGGAATACCCAAGCGATCAAACAGCGTTTTCTCTTCTACACGGTTTTGGCACACCGCAATAGCGCGACTGCCGGGATAAACCGGCTTGTGCTGCTCAATCTGCTTTACCAACTCAACGGGGAGGTGCTCGAATTCATAGGTCACTACATCGACCTTATCCAGAAACGCCGCCAGATGCTGGTTCTCCGGGTCGACAATCACCTCGCCGATACCCGCGCTGGGGTTACCGGTGGTATCTAAAAAGGTGAAGGTGTTGCCCAGCGGATAACCTGCCAGCGCCAGCATACGCCCGAGTTGGCCTGCACCGAGGACACCAATGTTTTTTGCAATCATATGTTTTGCACTCTGTGCGCTCATGATGGCTACCTATTGGGCCGAGGAGTCTACGTCAGGGCGCGGGTCGGGGTTATCCAGCACCAACTGGGTCTGCTCGGCGCGGAACGCCTCAACAGCTTCGCGCACGGCGCTGTCCTGAAGACCCACAATTTGTGCGGCCAGCAGGCCTGCGTTGGTGGCACCGGCTTTGCCAATAGCCAGGGTGCCTACCGCAATACCACCCGGCATTTGGGCGATGGAAAGCAGTGAATCCAAGCCCTTCAGCGCTTTAGACTCCACCGGCACACCCAGCACCGGCAGTGCCGTTTGTGATGCGACCATACCCGGCAAATGAGCGGCACCGCCTGCGCCTGCCACAATCACCTGCAGGCCACGCTCAGCGGCACTTTTTGCATATTCGAACAGCAGGTCGGGTGTGCGATGCGCCGATACCACACGGGTTTCGTAGGGAACGCCCAACCGCTCTAACATCGCCACCGCGTGCTCCATGACCGGCCAATCAGACTTCGACCCCATGATCACGCCCACTTTGGGTGCGCTGTTCGACATGCAAAACTCCTCGGCCAACGGCCTATTTAAGCTAGAAAGCAGTCCATAAGCCGTGCAAAGCGCGGCTCACTCAGAATTAGGAAGGCGCATAGTTTACCAGAGCCACGGGCATTTGCGGGTGTTACTCGCTGCGTGAAATTTTCATCAAATTAGGCATTGAAAACCGCGTGAGTTGGCGGCATTGTGTGTTTGTCATTTCCGACTGATGGAGTCACATGAGTACGGCATACTCAACTGCTCACGCAGAATCATTAGATCCTCCGCGAAGCAGCCCTGACCTCGATGTCAGGGATTTAGAAAAACGTACGCGCCTCATGCGTATTATTACCCGTCTGATCGCCGTATCAGATCTGGGAAGCCGCGAAATAGCCCGCCAAGCTGGCTTACCCGTTCAAAAGATCAGCGACCTGCTCGCCGGAAGGCTAGAGCATCTGGACATCAACGAGCTTAATGTCCTGCGCCGCACGTTAGAGCTGGAGGCGCCATAGCAACAGCTACTACACAGAATCTACCCCCTTTCGATACAGGCTGGCCCATTGGGTCAGCCTGTTTTTGTTTGTCACGCTTAATAAGACATCTTTCATGAAAACAATCAGTTAGCGTTTTAAGATTAAGTGAGCATTAAGAAAAGCGCGCTAACTCATTGACGAGAATCAACTTTCCCCTTCAACGTAAGGCGTAGTCTTAGCGTACCCCGACCATTCGCCCCTGCGAATGACGTTTTACCCGCTAAGGAGGCGCTATGGACGCCATACGCCGCTCGCTACTCGGCCAGCTGGCCCGCTTAAGTGCAGGCGCTGCACTGGTACCCTTTTCTAGCCTTGCCCAAGCAGGCATTAATCAGCAGCCTGCCCGGCGCGAAGGTGATCCCACAAAGCGCTACGGCATGCTGATTGATCTTCGCCAATGCATCGGCTGCCAGGCTTGCACGGTGTCGTGCCATATTGAGAACGCCGCCCCGCTTGGCCAGTTTCGCACCACAGTCTCCCAGTACGAAGTGCAGCACCAGGAGAGCGGTGAGCTGGCCACGTTTATGCTGCCCAGGCTGTGCAATCACTGCGAAAACCCGCCCTGCGTACCCGTTTGTCCCGTTGAAGCTACCTACCAACAGCAGGATGGCATCGTGGTGGTGGACAGCGACCGCTGCGTGGGCTGCGCTTATTGCGTTAACGCCTGCCCTTACGACGCCCGCTTTATTAACGAGCGCACCCAAACCGCCGACAAATGCACGTTCTGCGCGCACCGTTTAGAGGCAGGGCTACTGCCCGCGTGTGTTGAAAGCTGTGTTGGAGGTGCGCGGATTATTGGTGATATGCGCAATCCTGACAGCCAAATCAGCTGCATGATTCAAGAGCACCGTGATGCACTGATGGTACTTCAGCCAGAAAAAAATACGCTTCCCCAAGTGTTCTACCTCGGGATGGATGAACGCTTCACTACACGCCCCGTGGCGGAACCCGTGGCGCTTGAAGTGTTTGATCCCCACGGCCAGGAGATGGGCTATGAATTCCACCATTGAACTGCTCGCCCCGCGTTATGACATTGCCTGGTACCCCTGGGCAGTACAGTACTTTTTCATGATCGCCGTCTCCTACGCGAGTCTCTGGCTTGCAGCCCCCGCGTTAATCTTCGGCAAAAAAGCGTGGCTGCCCACCGCACGTCTTGCACTCATCGCTTGCGTCAGCACCACGCTGGTCGCACCTGTTGCACTACTTGCAGATCTACACCAACCGCTGCGCTTTTGGCACTTTTATGCTTACGCCAACACCCACTCGTGGATGTCCATCGGCAGCGTGGTTCTGCCGCTCTATCTCGTCAGCGTACTGGGCCTTGCCTGGCTGGCTTGGCGCCCGGCGCTCCAGGCCCAGCGCAATGCGCCAGGGCTGAGCGGATGGATGGCTAAATGGCTAAGCCTGGGCGATAGCGCCACTCCCAGAGCGCTAGTGGCCATTGTGGGGCTAGCCGCACTACTGCTTTCCAGCGGCATTATGCTTTATACCGGCGCGGAGCTTGCCATTGTGAAAGCACGCCCGCTATGGAACACCGTATGGCTTCCGCCCATGCTGGTTGCGACAGGCTTCATCGCGGCAGCAGGGCTGGTGTTGGTACTCAACCGGGTAAGCGGGCTGTGTTCGCACGCCACCGTTCGGCAAATGCTGTATGTCCTACTCGCCTTCTGTGCCGTAGCGGGTTTAATCGCGGCTAGCTGGTTCCTGGATGGTATTAACGCCAACGTTGGCTCGGTCGCCGCAGCGCTGGAGTCTGTTCGTCACAGCCCTTCCTGGCGTAGCACCGCGCTGTGGGGCGGTATTACTGGCATAGCACTTTTTATAGCGGTGGCGTGGTTACTCTCACGCTCGACCCAACGCCAACCCGCACTGCTTGCCTGGGCTTGGCTACTCGGTCTGGTAGCTATTCATATGGGCTGGATGTTCCGTTGGGTGGTGCTGATGGACGTTCAGCACGTCGCCCGTAACAGCGCAGGCTTTCACCACTATGGCATCCCCGCTGGCTCTTCCGGCCTGTTAGGTATTGTCGGTACGTTTGGGCTTTGGCTCGCCGCTATCTTACTGATTGAGCTATTTATCCCATGGCGGCAAGCCCAGCAAGGTGGCGTTAAACCGCCGCCCTCTTTCGACACCAATACACCCAGTGACTCGCTTAACGCCGAACAAGGAGCGCCTAACCATGGCTAAGTCTGCTCAAGACCCCTCACGCCGCCGGTTTCTCAAAGGCGCCGCTGCCGCAGGCGGTGCCGCCACCTTTGCAGTAGGCTACGCTGACCCGCTTGCCAAGATGGCCAAAGGACTCAGTGGCAGCGCGGGGGAAAAACCCAAGCACAACATTCACGGCAACTCGCTTACGCCGGAGTACCGCGTTGACTTAACCACTGGCGAGCTAACCCTCACTCCCAATCAACGCACCGCCTTTACCATTTGCTACGGCTGCACCACCCAGTGCGGCGTACGGGTACGCATTGATGACACCCAAGGCGAAGTGCTGCGGGTATCTGGCAATCCTTACCATCCGCTCTCTGCAGATGACCATTTACCGATGCGCACCCCAGTGGCCGATGCGCTTCGCAGCGTCAGCGCCTACGGCGAACAGGGGCAGGTTAACCGCTCTACCGCCTGCGCCCGCGGCAATGCCATGATGAGCCAGATCACTAACCCGTTTCGTATCGACCACTGCTTGAAGCGCGTTGGCGAGCGCGGTAACCGGGAGTGGCAAAAAATCTCGTTTGAACAGCTGATTGAAGAGATTTGTGAGGGGGGCGATCTGTTTGGTGAAGGCCATGTGGATGGGCTGCGCGCCATTCACGACCATGACACGCCTATCGACCCTGCCAATCCAGAGTACGGCCCCAAGGCGAATCAGCTGATGGTCATGGAAGCCACCGACTACGGGCGCTCAGATTTACTCAAGCGCTTCACGCTCAACGCCTTTGCTACCCGCAACTACGGCCACCACGGTGCTTATTGCGGCTTGGCGTTCCGCATGGGGTCGGGGGCCGTGATGAACAATATTGTCACCAATGCCCATGTAAAACCCGATATTCAGAACGCACAGTTCATCATGTATATCGGCTGCGCGCCTAGCCAAGCAGGCAACCCGTTTAAGCGTCAGGGCCGCTTGCTTGCTCAGGCGCGCGCTGCAGGAACCCTTGAGTACGTGGTAGTCGACCCCGCGCTAAATGCCGCCACTTCCCACGCGGCGGATAATAACCGCTGGGTGCCCATTCGCCCCGGTACCGACAGCGCCTTTGCCATGGCGATGATTCAGTGGTTGCTGGATAACCAGGGTTACGCCAGCGATTTCCTCGCCCTACCGGGCCAGTCCGCCGCCAATGCCGCAGGCGAGACCACCCACTCCAACGCGACGCACTTAGTCATTGATACGTTCGAACATCCGCGCCGTGGCTACTTTTTGCGCGCCAGCGATTTGGGCCTTGCTGAGGCCGGTAGCGATGCGGATATGCCCGTCGTCGTTTCAGACGGAGAGTTCGCGCTCAGCGAAGATGTCATGGCCGCCGAGCTATTTGCCGAGCGCGCAGTGGAGCTTGCCGATGGCAGCACCGTCACCGCTAAAACCAGCCTAACGCTGCTGCGTGAGTCGGCCCATGAATACGACATGGACACCTATGCTGAACATTGTGGTATTCCCAAAGCAACGATTATCGACTTAGCCAAAAAGTATGCCAGCCACGGCCGTAAGGCCGCCGTTAACTGCCACGGCGGTATGATGTCAGGCAACGGCTTCTACGCTGCTTTTGGCGTTCAAATGCTCAACCTGTTGGCAGCCAACTACAACATGAAAGGCGGCAGCGCGGTGGGCGGCGGTACCTATAAAGGCACCGGTGAAGGCCCACGCTACGACTTAGCCAATTTCCCCGGCAAGCGTGGCCCGCAGGGCGTTTTTCTCTCGCGCTCACGTTTCCCCTATGAAAAATCGTCGGAGTATCAACGCAAGGTAGCGGCTGGCGAAACCCCCTACCCTGCTAAGGCTCCTTGGCGCTCGCTCGCGCCGCCAACACTCACCGAACATTTACCTTCCGCGCTGGATGGCTACCCTTACCCCATTAAAGCGGTGATTGGCTGCATGGCTAACCCGATTTATGGCCAAGCGGGCTTAAAAGGCGTGATTGTTGATAAGTTGAAAGATCCCAAGCGCTTGGGGCTGTTTGTCGCGGTTGATGGCTTTATCAACGAGACCAACCGCTACGCCGATTACATCGTACCGGATTCAGTGATGTACGAAGTATGGGGCTTTACAGGCTCCTGGAAAGGCACGCTAGGCAAGCTGACCACCGCGTGCTGGCCGGTGGTTGAACCGCGCCAACAAAAAACCGCCGAAGGCGAGCCGGTGTCTATGGATAGCTTCTTTATTGCCGTAGCTAAACGGCTGGGGCTGCCGGGCTTCGGTGATAACGCCATCCCCGATACTGATGGCAATCTGCACCCCCTCAACCGCGCTGAAGATTACTACTTGCGGGCAGCGGCCAATATTGCCTTCCAAGAGACGCCGCTACCAGAAGCGAACGAAACTGACGTTGCCCATAGTGGCATTGCACCGCTGCTGCCTAAGCTTGAACGTACGCTGAAAGCCGACGAGCGCAGCCGTGTGGCCTATCTGTACGCCCGGGGTGGACGTTTTGAAGATGCCAGCGAACACTTCGTAGGCCAACATTTAAAACGCCAGTGGAAAGAAACCCTGTGTGTCTATAACGAAGCGGTTGGCACCAGCATTGATACCACCAATGGGCTGCCAAACCGGGGCGTACCGTGTCACTCGCTGCCTCAAATGGCGAATAAGCAGCCCATGCGGGAGATCTTCTCAGAGCAAGAGTGGCCGTTACTGGCATTCTCGTTCAAATCCAATCTGATGAACTCCTACGCCATCGGTAACGAACGGCTGCGGATGATCAAGCCCTACAACCCCGTGCAAATGCACCGCCAAGATGCCGAACGCTTTGGCATTCAGCACGGCGACACCATTCGCATTGAAAGCCCTGGCGGCAGCGTGGTGGGGCTAGCCCTGGTAAGCGAAAGCGTTGTGCCCGGCGCACTGGGTATTGAACACGGCTACGGTCATAAAGATTTAGGCGCCACACCACACATCATTGACGGTGAACCCCAGCCTGATATGCCGTGGATGCGGGCAGGCATCAACATCAACGACTTGGGGTTTAAAGACCCTACGCGGGCGGTAGACGGCACTTGGCTTGAACCGATTAGCGGCGCCAGCGTGCGCCAAGGGTTACCGGTTAAAGTAAGCCGCGTATAAACCGGCTGGGGTAGTGATGCTACAGCGTGATCACTACCCCACCCAAAGCGACGACGATCACGACTACCCATGCAGGCAGCTTCCACACGGTGAGCAGCAGAAAGCCCGTCAACGCCAGCACGAACTCGTACGGCCCAAGAATGGCACTGGTCCACACCGGCTGATAAAGCGCCGCGCCTAAAATCCCCACCACCGCCGCATTGGCACCACGCATCAGCGCTTGAGCACTGCTCCACTGGCGGAACTGGTTCCAAAATGGCAGCACGCCGACCAGCAGCAAAAACCCCGGTACAAAAATCGCCAGCAGCGCCAGTAACGCGCCAATCACGCTGGGAATTCCCGGCAACAGCGCGCCTAAATATGCGGCAAACGTAAACAGCGGTCCTGGCACCGCCTGCGCTGCGCCGTAACCGGCCAAGAACTCATCCGCCGTGACCCAACCCGATTGCACTACTTCCGCTTCCAGCAGCGGCAGCACCACATGGCCACCGCCAAACACCAGCGCGCCTGAACGGTAGAACGCATCGACGACGTTCAACCAACCCGCACTCGCCGCCAACAGCGGTAATAGCACCAACAGCCCCGCGAATATTAGTAACGCCAGCGTGCCCGCTTGGCGTGTCACCGGGAAGTGTAGCGATTCGCTAGACGATGCTGCAGCGCTTTGGCGACAAAGCAGCAGCCCCGCCACGCCGCCCAGCACAATCGCCGCCACCTGCCCCAACGGCCCGCTAACCAGCACCACCGCGAACACCGCTGCCAGGGCAATGCCCGTGCGGGTTTTATCCGGGCAGAGGTTGCGCGCCATGCCCCACACCGCGTGGGCCACAATAGCCACCGCCACCACTTTTAAGCCGTGAATGATGCCGCTGGCCACCGGGCCCTCCAGCACGGCGGCACCCAATGCAAACAGCACCAGTACGATAGCAGAGGGCAGCGTAAACGCCAGCCACGCCATCGCCGCCCCCCAGGGGCCAGCGCGCATCAACCCTAAGGCAAAGCCTACCTGGCTACTGGCTGGCCCCGGCAAGAACTGGCATAGCGCGACCAAATCCGCGTAGGCCTGCTCGCTGAGCCACTGGCGGCGTTCAACAAACGCCGTACGAAAGTAGCCCAGATGCGCCACCGGCCCGCCAAAGGAGGTCAGCCCCAGCGTTAAAAATGCCCAAAAAACCTCGCTGGCTCGTCCTCGTATCTTATTCTCTACCGCCATCGTACCCACCGTTTACTCATTAAAAAGCGCAAGGCATTAAGGGTACGCCTTGCGCTTGACGACTTAGTGACAGCCTAACCGCGTGGGTGATCCGTCAAGAATTACTCTTGGTCGGTCACCGCACCGGTACTGGCCGAGCTGACCAATTTGGCATACTTCGCCAATACGCCTTTACGATAGCGAGGCGTAGGCTGCTGCCAGGCCGCGCGGCGGCGCATCATCTCGTCATCGCTGATGTGCACGTCGATGGTATCGGCTTCGGCATCGATGGTAATGGGGTCGCCATCTTCGACCAGCGCCAGCGGGCCGCCGTCGAACGCTTCCGGCGAGACATGCCCCACCACGAACCCGTGACTGCCGCCCGAGAAGCGACCATCGGTAATCAGCGCCACGTCGTTACCCAAGCCACGCCCCATGATGGCCGAGGTGGGCGTGAGCATTTCGCGCATGCCGGGGCCGCCCTTCGGGCCTTCGTAGCGGATCACCACCACGTCGCCCGCCACCACGGTGCCATCGTTGATACGCGCCTGGGCTTCCTCTTCCGAGCCAAACACTCGCGCCGAGCCGCTAAAGCGGGTGCCCTCTTTGCCGGTGATTTTCGCCACCGCCCCTTCCGGCGCTAGATTACCGAACAGAATACGCAGGTGGCTTTCGGCTTTGATCGGGTTACCCAACGGCGCGATGATCTGCTGATCCATCGGGTAGGGCTCAACGTTAGCGAGGTTTTCCGCCAGCGTTTTACCGGTCACGGTCAAGCAGTTGCCGTTGAGCAACCCAGCGTCCAGCAGAATTTTCATCAGCGGCTGGATACCGCCAATCGCCACCAGCTCGCTCATCATGTAGTGGCCGCTGGGGCGCAGATCGGCCAGTACCGGCACGCGCTTACCGATCTCGGTGAAGTCTGCCAGGGTCAGCTCGACGCCGACGGTGCGTGCCATGCCTATCAGGTGCAGCACGGCGTTAGTAGAACCACCCAGGGCAATCACCACGGTCACGGCGTTCTCGAACGCCTCGCGGGTCATGATATCGGAAGGCTTGATGTCTTGAGCCAGCAGCGCCAATACGGCTTCGCCTGCAGCTTTGCAGTCGTCGCGCTTCTCTTGGGAAATCGCGTTCTGCGCCGAGCTGCCCGGCAGGCTCATGCCCAGCGCCTCGATGGCCGAGGCCATGGTGTTGGCGGTGTACATCCCCCCGCAGGAGCCTGGGCCAGGAATCGCCGTCTCTTCGATGTTTTTCAGCTCGATCAGGTCGATGTCCCCACGGGAGTGGGCGCCCATCGCCTCGAACACCGAGACGATATCGGTATGGCCCTTGCCGGGCATGATGGTGCCACCGTAGACGAACACGCTGGGGCGGTCGAGCCGTGCCAGCCCCATCACGCAGCCCGGCATGTTCTTATCGCAGCCGCCAATCGCCACCAGGCCATCGAACCCTTCGCAGCCCGCCACGGTTTCGATGGAATCCGCGATTACCTCCCGCGACACCAGTGAGTACTTCATGCCTTCGGTGCCGTTGGCAATGCCATCAGAAATGGTAATGGTATTGAACACCACGCCTTTGCCTCCGGCGGCATCGGCCCCATCCCGGGCAAGCTCCGCCAGCTCACCAATATGGCTATTACACGGCGTCACCATACTCCAGGTAGACGCGATACCTACCTGAGGCTTTTGAAAATCGTCATCGTTGAAGCCCACGGCGCGCAGCATGGCGCGGCTAGCCGCTTTACCGGGGCCATCCACCACCGGGGCAGAGTGGCGGCGGGTATTATGGTTGGTCGGCTCGGTCATCACGGACTCCTCTTCATTGCATGGCAGAGGCCACAGCTTGGCGGCGGTAAGCCGATGACGCAAGGAGAGTTCCAATATTGCAGCACGCTGACTGCTTAATGGACTGGCTGTTTTTGTTGTTCAACATGTACCGTCAGTTCAAAACCACAGGCGTGTGCATAGCGCTGTAGTGTTTTCCAGCCAGGGTTACTGCTTCCCCGCTCCAAGCGGCTAATGTTACTTTTTTGTGTATCCAGGCGTTTGGCAAGCTCTTCTTGCGTCAACCCGGCACGCTGGCGCATAGAAATCAGTGTGGAGGCCAACGCAAACTCCGGTGCCAGACGTTCATATTCCGCCTTCACTTCAGGGTTCTGAAGCGCCTGCTCTTTTAGTGCCTTTAAGTTCATCATGACTGCACCTCGCGCTGTCTTGTCCGCGCTAATGTTAACGCCTGACGCGGCGTTTTCTGGCTTTTCTTGACGAATGCGTGCAGGACGACGATGTGTTTCCCATGCACGTAACAGAACAAGGAACGGCCAATCCCCTCTTGTGCCTTTGCTCGAATTTCAAACAGGCCGTCACCCATGGACTCCGTATGAGGAGGCCCTAAGTGAGCACCATGCTGCTCTACCATCTCCAGCAACCGGAGCATTCTGGCCTGTATTTTAGGCGGCATGCCTAGAATTTCTTTTTCCACACCTGGGTAAAACTCAACCTGCCAGTCCATAGCCCGCCCCATCAAAGTTATCTTTTATGATAACCCAAGGCATATAAAAGTTCCTACTCCAGATACACGCGAGTACCCCCAACTTATGGCACCATAACCTCACTGCTACCCGTGACGCCGATTGCCGTGAAGGAACGCCGCCGTATGCCTGCCAATGCCCTGCTCTCCCCCACTTCGCTCACCCCCGGGTTCATGGTGGTACACGCCAATCGGCTGGAGGACTTGCGGGGGCTGGCGGTGGAGTGGATGCGGCGGCACCCGCTGGGGCCGCTAGAGAACGAAACCATTCTGGTCCAGAGCAACGGCATTGGGCAGTGGCTGAAGCTGGCCCTGGCGGAAGACCCCGGCAACGGCGGCGCGGGTATTGCTGCGGCGCTGGACGTGATGCTGCCCGCGCGGTTTTTATGGCAGGCCTACCGCCGGGTGCTCACCCACGTTTCCCACGATGCCGACGCCGTGCCGGAAACCTCGCCGTTCGATAAATCGCGCCTGGTGTGGCGGCTGCTGCGCCTGCTGCCTACGTTGGCCGGGCAACCAGTGTTCGAGCCGCTGGCGCAGTTTCTAGAAACCGACCGTGACCAGCGCAAGCACTACCAGCTGGCCGAGCGGCTGGCGGATCTGTTTGACCAGTACCAGGTCTACCGTGCCGACTGGCTGGACGCCTGGGCTAACGGCCACGACGTGCTAATTACCGCCCGAGGCGAGCACCGCCCTTTGGAAGAGCACCAGCGCTGGCAGCCCGCGCTATGGCGCATCTTGCGGGACGATGTGGCCGCCACCCAAGGCGATGCCGGGTTAAACAGCAGCCGCGCCCAGGTTCACCAGCGCTTTTTGAAGGCCACCGAGCAGCTGGAAGGCCAAGACTGCCCGCCGGGGCTGCCCCGTCGGCTGATCATTTTCGGTATCTCGTCGCTGCCCCAACAAACCCTGGAAGCCCTGGCGGCGCTCTCCCGCTGCTGCCAGATCGTGCTGTGCGTGCACAACCCCTGCCAGTTCTACTGGGCGGACATCATCGAGCACAAGGACCTGCTGCGCGCCCAGCGCTACCGCCAGCGGCGCAAAACCGGCATGCCCGAAGCGCTGGATGTACTGGGCACCGGCGATGCCGATGACGCCCTGCACCTGCACGCCCAGCCGCTGCTAGCCGCCTGGGGCAAGCAGGGCCGCGACTACCTGCGCCTGCTCGATGAGCACGACGACGCGGGCAACTACCAAACCCTATTCGAGCAGCAGGCGCTGCGCATCGATATGTTCGAGCCGTTCAGCGGCGAGGAGCGCCACTGCCTGCTCAGCCAGCTGCAAGACGACATCCGCGAGCTGCGCCCGGTGGCAGAAACCCAAGCCCATTGGCCCGCACTGCCCGCTGCCGATGACTCCATCGTGTTCCATATCGCCCACGGCCCTCAGCGGG
Organism: Halomonas sp. Ps84H-12; assembly: GCF_024124725.1. Taxonomy (NCBI): domain Bacteria; kingdom Pseudomonadati; phylum Pseudomonadota; class Gammaproteobacteria; order Oceanospirillales; family Halomonadaceae; genus Halomonas; species Halomonas sp. Ps84H-12. The sequence continues at coordinate 80,544 of NZ_JAMXSJ010000010.1, forward strand.
AAGTGGAGATTCTCCACGACCAGCTGCTGGCCGCCTTCAGCGCCGACTCGGCCTTGCGTCCGCGCGATATCATCGTCATGGTGCCGGATATCGACCGCTACGCCCCGCACATCGAAGCGGTATTTGGCCAGCTGCCCACCGATGACCCGCGGCATATTCCCTACACGCTCTCCGACCAGGCCAGCCGCCACCGCCTGCCGCTGATGATCGCTCTGGAAAAACTGCTGCGCCTGCCAGAGCTGCGCCTGACGGTCAGCGATGTGCTCGACCTGCTGGAAGTGCCCGCCCTGCGCCAGCGCTTTGGCCTGGAAGAGCGCGACCTGCCGGTGCTGGAACGCTGGATGGAAGGCACGGGCATCCGCTGGGGGCTCAACGCCAAGCAGCGCCAGCGGCTGGAACTGCCCGGCGGGCTGAGCCAGAACACCTGGGCCTTCGGCCTGCGCCGCCTGCTGCTGGGCTACACCGTCGGCGACGGCCACGCCTGGCAAGGCATCGAGCCCTTCGATGATATTGGCGGCTTGGAAGCGGGCCTGGCAGGGCCGCTGGCCACGCTGCTGGAAAAACTCGACGCCACCTGGGAAACCTTCTGCCAACCCACCGATGCGGCCACCTGGGTCGCGCGGCTGCGGGCGCTGCTGGAAACCTTCTTCCTCACCGACGATGCCCAGGAAAGCATCATGCTCACCAAGCTGGAAAACGGCTTGCAGCAGATGCTGGAAAGCAGCCAGGAAGCAGAACTCGACGACCCGCTGCCGCTCTCCATGGTGCGCGAACACTGGCTGGCACAAATCGATGAACACAGCCTTTCCCAGCGCTTTTTGGCCGGGGCGGTCAACTTCGCCACGCTGATGCCCATGCGCGCCATCCCCTTCAAGCGGGTGTGCCTGCTGGGCATGAACGACGGCGACTATCCCCGCTCCCAGCCACCGCTGGATTTCGACCTGATGGGCAGCGACTACCGTCCCGGCGACCGTTCCCGCCGGGAAGACGACCGCTACCTGTTTCTCGAAGCGCTGCTCTCCGCCCGGGACCAGCTCTACATCAGCTGGATGGGCCGCAGCCAGATCGACAACTCCCCGCTGCCCCCCTCGGTACTGGTGGGCCAGTTGCGCGACCACCTGGAGGCTGGCTGGCAAACGCACACCGGCGCTCCGCTGCTGGAAAGTCTCACCACCGAACACCCGCTGCAGCCGTTCAGCCGCGCTTACTTCAACCACCCGGCGGGCCGCCTGTTCACCTACGCCCACGAATGGCGGGAAGTGCACGCCCCCCGCACGCCGCCTGCGGTGGAGCGCATGCTACCCGCGCCGGAAAACGCCCCCACCAGCCTCTCGCTGGCGCAGTTGGGCGGCTTTCTGCGCGAGCCGGTGCGCAGCTTCTTCAATACCCGGTTGGGGGTCTATTTCGAGCAGGAAACCATCGCCGAGCTAGACGCCGAGCCCTTCGCCCTGGATGGCCTGCAAAACTGGCAGCTGCAAGACCAACTGATTGCCGCCCAGCGCCACGCGGTGGATAACGGCCAGCCGCGTATCGAGGCGCTGCACGACGCGTTGGAGCGCTTTCAAGGCCAAGGCGTGCTGGCCATGGGCGCCTTCGGCGAACGCATGCGCGCAGCACTCGCCGACCCCATGGAAGAGTTGTTCAACGCCTACGAAGAAGCACTCACGACGTGGCCGCACGCACTGCCAGACGCACAGGTGCAGTTCGAGGCCCACGGACTCACGCTGGAAGAACCCCTGGGCGAGCTGCGCCAGGATGAGGCAGGCCAGCGCTGCCGCCTGCTGCTGCTCAGCAGCAGCCTGATTAGCCAAGGCAGCGGGCGCGGCCAGTACCGCTGGAGCCACCTGCTGCGCCCCTGGGTCGCGCACCTAGCGGGCAACCTGGATGGCCCGATGACGACGCAACTACTCTCCAAAGCGGGTCATGTCACGTTAGCGCCGGTGGATGCCGAGACCGCCCGCCAGCACTTGGAAACCCAGCTAGCCGCGTGGCAAGCGGGCTTAGAAACCCCGCTACCGCTCGCACCGCAAGCCGCGTTTGCTTGGCTAAGTAAGCAAGGCACGCCGGATATGGCGCAAGAAAAAGGCCGAGAAAGCGACGCCTACGCCGCCGCCGAAAGCGCCTATGAAGGCGGCCGCTACCAAACCGGTGAAGTAGCCCAAAGCGCGTATTTAAGCCACCAGTGGCCCCGCTTCGAGCGGTTGTTCTTCGAGCAAGCCAATGGGCACACCTTTGCCACATTGGTGGAAGCGCTCTACGCCCCGCTCTTTTTCGCTGTTAAAGGCAAAAAAGAGTAAAGCCAAGCAGCTATGAGCTGCCCATACTGAGCACTTTCTTCGCCAACGCAATCATCTCCGGGTCGCCGGTGTTCTTAGTGGGCACATCGGACAGCTTCACCACTGGCAGCCAGCCCTGACCTTCAGGGCGGGCCTCGACCATTTTGATCACCATGTTCATGGGCGCTACGCCAATATCGTTGGTGAAGTTGGTGCCAATGCCAAAGGCCATGCCAATCCGTCCTTGGCAGAAGGCACGGATGCGCTCCACTTTTTCAGGGGTGAGGGCATCGGAGAAGATAATGGTTTTGCTCAGCGGGTTAATGCCCAGGCGCTGGTAATGGGCAATGGTGGCATCGGCGAACTCGATCGGGTCGCCGCTATCGTGGCGCACGCCGTCAAACAGCTTGGCGAACTTCTTGTCGAAGCTCTCGAAAAACGCCCGCGTGGTAAACGTATCGGTGAGCGCGATGCCCAAATCCCCCCGGTACACATCCACCCAGTGCTCCAGCGCCAAACTATTGGCCATTTTGAAACCGAAACGCGCCCCGTGGAACATGAACCACTCGTGGGCGTGGGTTCCAATGGGCTTCACCCCGTGGCGCATGGCCAGCAGCACATTGCTGGTGCCGCTGAAGGCCTCCCCGCCGTAGTGGCGCAGCGCTTTGACGACTCGGTCGTGCACCGCAAACGAGAAACGCCGCCGGGTGCCGAACTCGGCAATCTTCAGCCCGTGCTGGCGGTACAGTTCGATTTTCTCTCGCGTGCGCTGCTCGATGAGCGCTTCGTCATCTTCCGACACGCTCACGCCGCGCAGTTGGTACCAAAGCTCGCTAATCAGCGCCATCAGCGGCACTTCCCACAAAATGGTGCGGTACCAGGGGCCTTCCATCACCACCGAGAGCTCGCTGCCCTGCTGCTCGATCGTCACTTCGCTGGGGTCGTAACGAAAGCCCGCCAGAAAATCGAGATAGGTGGGGTCTAGGTAAGGGCAGGTGGTTTGCAGGTAGCGCTTCTCTTCATCCGACAAGCGCAGCGTCGCCATGCGATCCACTTCACCGCGCAGCGCCTCACCAAAGCCCTCAGGAAACGCATGCTCGCCACGATTGATAAACGCGTAGCGGGCATGGGCATAGGGGAAGCGTTTAATCACGGCATTCTGCATCGTGATCTTGTAAAAATCGTTATCCAGAAGCGAGGTCAGCATGAGATCCCTTCACCAGCATCAACAGATCGCCAAGAGCGGCTAGCCCGCTAGATTACCAGTTGGCGACGATACCTCACAGCCTAACTGTGGCTTACGGCCATGGAAGCCGAGCGTGCCTACCTGTTTACAACGAATTCGACACCGTCTTTCAAACCAGCCTCTAACGCTGCGTTGCTCTTTTGCCCAGCTCTTGGCAACGCGATATAGTGCCGGTGCCTTTGGCTACCCGCCAAAGGCGCTTTGCTTTCCGCCTGCCGTGATGTTCGGAGAATGAGAATGAGCCAGCCCGCCCCGCTGAACCCGCTGACGCTACCGCTTCACGGCAGCCGTTTGATCGAAGCCAGCGCGGGCACGGGGAAAACCTTCACCATCGCGCTGCTTTACGTGCGCCTGGTGCTGGGCGGGCAGCACGGCGAGGACGATACCGCCTTCGTACGCCCGCTCACCCCGCCGGAAATTCTGGTGGTCACGTTCACCAACGCCGCCACTCAGGAACTGCGCGAACGTATCCGCCACCGGCTGGTGGAAGCCGCTGGTGTGTTTCGAGCTGAGGGCACAAGCGAAGGGGCGCCGGGGGCAAGCCGTAGTGGAGGTCATTCAACAGGGATGTTGAATGTAGCGCCCACGGATGGGTTCACAGCGCCTCCACGTAGGCTTGCCGCCGGGGAAGCCCCGGTGGTTGCACTAGATCCCTTACTCCTAAAACTCCGCGACCAATACGACCCAGCCACCTGGCCCGCCTGCGCTCGCCGCCTGGAGCTGGCCGCCGAGTGGATGGACGAAGCCGCCGTGTCCACCATCCACAGCTGGTGCTACCGCATGCTGCGGGAGCACGCCTTCGATAGCGGCAGCCTCTTCTCGCTCAATTTAGAAAACGACCAGCACGAACTGGAGCAAGAAGTGGTGCGCGACTACTGGCGCACCTTCTACTACCCGCTGGACGCCGAGGCCCTGGGCAGCATCACCGGCTACTGGAAATCCCCCGATCAGCTACACCAAGACGTGCGCAAACTGCTCCACGAAAGCGACGCGCTGGGCGCCCCACGCCCCGAACCCAAGCAGACCCTGAGCGCCGCCCAAGCCGAGCGCAGCGCACGCTTAAGCGAGCTAAAGTCTCCATGGTTGACTTGGGTAAACGAGCTACGACAGCTGTTCGATGATGGACAGAAAGCGAAGCTGTTCGCTGCCAACAAAATGCGCAAAGATCATCGCGGCAAATGGTTGGATAAAATCCAAGATTGGGCAGAAAGCGACAGCATCGCTCCAGATATAGATAAAAAAGCAGCAGCATGGAAGCGGCTAACGCCTGATGGCATTGCAGAAATATGGAACGGCCCCCCACCCGCGCACCCAGCGTTTGAGGCTTTCGATGCATTGCCCGCCGCCCTGAACACCCTGCCCGAGCCGCGTAACGACCTGCTGATTCACGCCGTGCAGTGGTGCAAAGTGCGCCTGGAGCGGGAGCAGGAGCGACGCGCCGAAATGGGCCCCAACGACCTGCTCACCCACCTGGACCGCGCCTTGCAAGGCCCCAACAAAGAGGCGCTGGCCGCGCAGATACTGCGCCAGTTCCCCGTGGCGCTGATCGACGAATTCCAGGACACCGACCCCATCCAGTACCGCATCTTCAACGCAGTATATGAGGTCGCCAAGCCCCGCCGAGACGCCGCCATGCTGCTGATCGGCGACCCCAAGCAGGCCATTTACGCCTTTCGCGGCGCGGATATCTTCACCTACCTGAAAGCTCGCGAAGACACCGCAGGCCGCCACGTGACGCTGGGCACCAACTTCCGCTCCAGCCGCGCCATGGTCGAGGCGGTGAACCACTGCTTCCGCTACGCCGACCAGCACCCGGCCGGGGCGTTCCTGTTCCGCGAAGAAGGCGGCGACAACCCGCTGCCGTTTCTGCCGGTAGACGCCAAAGGCCGCCACGAACAGCTGGTTCATCAGGGCCAGCCGCTGCCCGCCATGACGCTCTGGCCGCTCGCCGCCGACGAGCCGCTTTCCAAAACCGCCTACCAGACCGAAATGGCCGAACGCTGCGCCTCCTACATGGCGGAACTGCTCAACGCTGGCCAACACGGCAAGAGCGGCTTTCAAACCGAGGATACGCTCATCCCGCTCAAGCCTTCCGATATGGCGGTACTGGTGAACGGCCTGCAAGAAGCCCGCGCCATTCGTCAGGCGCTGGCCAGCCGAGGGGTGAAGAGCGTGTACCTGTCGGATCACGATAAGGTGTTCAGCTCGCCCATGGCCGCCCAGGTAGAGCGCTGGCTGCGCGCCTGCGCCGAGCCGCTGGCTAGCTCCCGCCAGGCCGAAGCGCACCTGCGCGCCGCGCTGGCCACCCCAGCGCTGGGGCTAAGCCTCGCGGAGCTGGACCACCTGCAGCAAAACGAGCTGGCCTGGGAAGAGCGGGTGGAACAGTTCAGCCACTACCACCGCCTGTGGCAGCGCCAGGGCGTGCTGCCATTGGTGCGCCGCATGATGGTGGATTTCGAGATTCCCGCCCGCCTGCTGGCGGAGTTTGAAGAGGGTGAGCGCTTGCTCACCGACCTGCTGCACCTGGGCGAACTGCTGCAGCAGGCCAGCGCCGAGTTGGACGGCGAGCACGCGCTGATTCGCTTTCTGTTTGACGCCATTGCCGACCCGGAAAGCCACGGCGACAGCCACAAACTGCGCCTGGAGAGCGACGCGGATTTGGTCAAAGTGGTCACCATCCACAAATCCAAAGGGCTGGAGTACCCGCTGGTGTTCCTGCCCTTCATCGCCAACCACCGCCCGGTCAAAGCCGAGGACGTACCGCTACGCTGGCACGATGGCGAAGGCAACCTACAGCTCAGCTTAGAAGCCGATGACGCGATACTCGCCACCGCCGACCGCGAACGGCTGGGGGAAGACCTGCGCAAACTCTACGTGGCGCTCACCCGCGCCCGCCACGCCACCTGGCTGGGGCTGGCCCCGCTGAAAGGCCTGGAAAACAGCGCGCTGGGCTATCTGTTGACCGGTGGCAGCCCCCTTTCCCCCGATGCACTCCCCAAGGCGCTCGATACCCTGGTGGAAGGCAGCGACATCCACCTCGGCACGCCGCCCGAGCCCACCGCTGATCGCGTGACGCCCGTGGCGGAAAGCAGCGCCCTGGGCCACGCCCGCACGCCCACGCGCCCGGCCAAAGAGCACTGGTGGATTGCCAGCTACTCCGCGCTGCGGCTTTCCGGCACGCTCACCGCCCCGGTGCTGCCACCGCTGGAGCCCACCACCGCCCAGGAAGCCACCGCCTTCGAAGTGCTGGATGAACCTCAAGAACTATCTCAAGAACTATCTCAAGAACGATCCCAACCGGAAGCGTATCACCTGCACAAATTCCCCCGTGGCCCCGGCCCCGGCACCTTCCTGCACGGGCTGCTGGAGTGGGCGGGCAAGCAAGGTTTCGATGCTGCCGCAAAGGATAGAGAAGCGCTCAACGACATGCTGTGGCGGCGGGTGCAGCTACGCGGCTGGCAGGCGTGGCAAGAGCCGCTGGCGGGCTGGCTAAGCGCCCTGCTCACCACGCCGCTACCGCTGGCCGCGCCCACCCCGCAAAGCGTGGCGCTGAATGAGCTGGAAAGCTACCAAGTAGAGCTAGAGTTCTGGTTTGCCGCCAAGCGGGTGAACACCCAAGCCATCGATGCGCTGGTGAGCAAGCACTTACTGCCAGGGGTAGAGCGCCCCGCGCTGGATGCCGATACCCTGAACGGCATGCTGAAAGGCTTCATTGACTTGGCCTTCGAGCACCAGGGGCGCTTTTACGTGCTGGACTGGAAATCGAACTACCTAGGCCCCAACGACAGCGCCTACGAACCCGAGGCCCTGCGCCACGCGCTGCTGGCCAAACGCTACGACCTACAGGCCGCGCTCTACTTACTCGCCATGCACCGGCTGTTAAAAGCACGACTGCCGGATTACGACCCGCACCAGCATTTGGGCGGCTCGATGACGGTATTTCTACGCGGCAGCCGCAGCCCTGGGCGCGGCGTGGTGGGCGAACCCGCCCCGGTTGAACTCATCGAAGCCCTGGATAGCCTGTTTGCAGGCGAGCCACACGCCATCCAACAGGAGGCCACGGCATGAGCCGCCAACACGATAGCCACACCTTCGATATGTTCGGCGAAGCCGCCAGCGCCCACCCGGCACTCAGCAGCACTCCGGAACTGCTGGCCCTGTGTGAACGCTGGGTAGCGCGAGGCTGGCTGCGGGATTTAGACCGCGCCCTGGTGCGCTTTCTCGCCAGTGAAGCCCCGGACGCCCCCACGCTGCTGCTACTGGCGGCAGCGCTGGCCAGCCACCAGCTAGGCCGCGGCCACGTATGCCTGGATATTAACGCCACGCTCAACGCGCCGGATTTCGCCCTTTCGCTACCACCCGAAGGGGACGACCTCACTGACCCACCGCCGCTGCCCAGCGACGTGCTGGCCACGCTCACGCTCAGCGAATGGCAAGCCGCCCTACACCACCCGCTGCTCACCAGCGAAGGCCCTGGCAACACGCCGCTGGTAGTAGTAACCACTCACTCAGCCAACGGCACCCCCAACACGCGGCTCTACCTGCGCCGCTACTGGCAGTACGAGCAAAGCCTGCACCAACACATCGCCGCACGCCTGGAAACGACCAGCACTGGTTTAGAAAACATAGACACAGCAAGTACAGGCACAGAAAGCAAAGGTGGGAGGCCAATTCATTGGGCGACGGGTGACGCCAGTCACCCTGGGTTACTCCCCCAAGCCCTGAACATCCTTTTCAAGCAAAGCAACGGCCTAGACTGGCAAAAAACCGCCTGCGCCCTGGCCGCCCGCAGCCGCTTCGGCATCATTACCGGCGGCCCCGGCACCGGCAAAACCACCACCGTGGTGCGTCTGCTCGCCCTGCTGCAAACCCTGCAACTGGCCCAGCACCCCAGCCAGCCGCTGCGCATCCGCCTAGCCGCCCCCACCGGCAAAGCCGCCGCCCGCTTGAACGAATCCATCGCCGGGCAGGTCGCCAAGCTCCCCTTCACTGACCTCACCATGTTGCTGAAAGGAGCCGAGCAGACAGAAGCTTCGAGTGAGGAAACTGTGTTGGAGAAGACTTTGTGGGAGGGAGCTTCAGCTCGCGATGATTCACCCACAGAACAACTATCAGCCACCATCCCCACAGAAGTGACCACTCTGCATAGACTACTCGGCGCACGCCCCGACACCCGCCACTTCCGCCACAGCGCCGCCAACCCGCTGGCCCTGGACGTACTGGTGATCGACGAAGCCTCGATGGTGGATATCGAAATGATGGCCGCCACCCTCAGCGCCCTGCCCGCCCATGCCCAGTGCATACTGCTGGGGGACAAAGACCAGCTCGCCTCGGTAGAGGCCGGTTCGGTACTCGGCGACCTGTGCCGCCGCGCGGAAGCCGCCCACTACACCCCGGCCACCGCCGAATGGCTGGCCCAGGCCACCGGGCAACTGCTGCCAGCGGAGTTCATCGACCCCGCAGGCCAACCGCTGGACCAGGCCATTACCATGCTGCGGGTCAGCCACCGCTTCAATGAACACAGCGGCATCGGCCAACTCGCCAAAGCCATTAACCAGCCAAGCCATGCGCAGAGTGACCGCGAAAAACAGCAGGCGGTAATCGCCGTGCTGCGCCACGGCTACCCAGACCTGCACCACCTGGTCATGAACGACGACGCCGCACTGGATAAGCTGGTGATTCACGGCAGCCCCAACGGCTTTGCGGGCAACGGCGAAGGCCGCACCGACCACCAAGGCCAGCCCATCGCCCCGCCCACCGGCTACCGCCACTACCTCAACGTGCTGCACGCACAGCGCCCACGGGGGGCGTCGTTCGAGGAGAACCAAACCGCCTACAACGCCTGGGCCAGCGAAGTGCTCAGCGCCTACAGCCACTTCCAACTGCTGTGCGCGCTTCGCAAAGGCCCCTGGGGCGTAGAAGGATTAAACCAACGCATCGCCAGCACGCTGCGTAGCGAAAAGCTGCTGTTCGGCAGTGACTACACGCTGGAGAAAGGCTGGTATGAAGGCCGCCCGGTACTGGTGACCCAAAACGACTACGGCCTGAAACTGATGAACGGCGATATCGGCATTACCCTGGCCGTGCCCGACCCGCGCAACCCGCAGCAGAAGCTATTAAGAGTCGCCTTTCCTTCATCAAGTGCCGCCAGCGACACCGACAAGCCCATCCGCTGGGTGCTGCCTTCACGCCTGCACGCAGTAGAAACCGTGTTTGCGATGACGGTCCACAAATCCCAAGGCTCGGAGTTCTTGCACACCGCCCTACTGCTACCGCCCACCCTAAACCCCATTCTGACCCGCGAGCTGGTGTACACCGGCATCACCCGCGCCCGCGAATGGCTCACGGTGGTGGAAGCCAAACGCGGGGTGTTGCATGAGGCGGTGGTGAGGGAGGTTGTTAGGGTTAGTGGGGTTGGGGGTTAATTGAAATCGACATCACTAATTATAGTGGGATCAGGTTTCGGCCAAAAATTAATCTTTAAGGTAATTCTGATTAACGCCGTGTTTTGGGATGCCGGAGCGCCAGCAGAGGCGTCCCAGCAGCGCGGGCCTTTTTGCACTGCGATAACAACACCTTGTTATGTTTCATTTGCGTTGCTCTAGTAAAGAGAGAGTTTCATCAATTGCTTGGATGAGTGGCTTTTTAATATCCTCTAGCTCTTTGCTTGCCCACTCCTGCCTCAGCAGATTAAGTGCCTGCCGAGACGAGCTAGAGTATTCAGGATATTTTACAAGCTCAGACACGAGAGCAACTTGGCTTACAAGCTTCAGCGGACCCTCGTGATCTACACCTTTGCTTATTGTTTTCAGCAACTGATGGTAAATTTGAAATCGTTCTTTTTCCTGCTCTCGCTCTCTGACGCTTAAGTAACGCCGAGCTGAGAAGGCAATAGATAGTAGCGATACTAGCAGGGTCAATATCGTTGCCACTGCAGCTACGTTTTGAAGAGTCATGCGATCTCCGTGGTAAACATAACGTCCTACTCACCGGAATTTTGGGAGTGAAGCGAGTAAAATTTCCGAGTGCAGTGGCTTGTTATACGATTTATCATTAATCATTGCACAACTTCAAGCATTTCGTTGTAATGAACCTCATCCACTTCTTGAAGCCAAGCAAAAATATCACCAATTACATTCTGACTTTCACCAACAAGGTTTTCCGACGAATCCTCGTTAACCTCAATCACAACACTATGAGAATATTTATTGATGAATCGGTAAATTTTTTCTTTTGTTGCTTCATCCGTGACTTCACAACCCTTTAGACCACGATCCATTAGCTGGGCAATATCACTTCGATACCTTGGAAACTTGAAACTAAAGAAGGATTCAAGCAATTTTCTCGCAAGGTTTGCTGTCAAAAACGCTTCGTCTCGTGATAATGCAGGGCTGTTTCTATATGCATAAAGCCTTGAAAAAATGTAATGATATTCTGAATTATAACCTGAATCCGTGAGACCGCCCCCCGGAAGCACTTCTAACCCACTGACCTGCATGGCAATATAGCCATTATCGCCATTCACCCAGACAGTGCCATGCCCAACATAAAGTTCCGCGCCAGTCGCCGCAC
>NZ_JAMXSJ010000011.1:0-89368 GCF_024124725.1 Halomonas sp. Ps84H-12
CCCGTAGCGCGGTGTAAGTGGAGCGCACCCGCGAAGCACTCCGTTAGGAGTGCCGATGGTGGCACCGAGGTGTGATCATTCACGGCAGCTTCATCCAGGCGGCTATCGCCGCCTTCGCGGGTGCCTCATTTGCTCGTGCCTCGCAAGATTCGTTACGCCGCGCTACGGGTATGTGCAAGCGCCCAGTGTCGGCAATTGAGGTGAGAACCCGTAGCGCGGTGTAAGTGGAGCGCACCCGCGAAGCACTCCGTTAGGAGTGCCGATGGTGGCACCGAGGTGTGATCATTCACGGCAGCTTCATCCAGGCGGCTATCGCCGCCTTCGCGGGTGCCTCCTTCGCTCGTTACGCCGCGCTACGGGGCGGGGCATACATTCGTAGCGCGTGGTAAGCGATAGCGCACCCGCGAAGCACTCCGGTAGGGGGGCAGGCATTCTACTCCCAGTCCATATCGGCGACGTCCGGTATGTCTTGCGCTCCCCAGTCTGGCTCGTACCATCCCTTCTTGACGCATTGGTGAAAGCTGGACCATTGCCATTCGCGGGGGGACTGCGCCCAGCCGTGCTTCACTGGGTTGTAATGGATGTAATCCATGTGGCGCTGCCAATCGTTCTCATCGCGGATGACGTGCTCCCAAAATCCACGCTGCCAAGCATGTGGGCTGCCGGGGGGAAACAAAAATTCTTGAGAGGCATACTTTTTGACGTCTCTCCATCGGGAGGAGTAATCCGCATCTCCTTCGGGGAGTGTCCAGATACAGTGCAGGTGGTCGGGCATCAGGACGAAGGCGTCCATGGTGAAGGGGCGTTCTTCTTTCACGCGACGGAAGGCCCGGCCCAGGGCGTTGATGTTGAGGTGGTCCGCCAGGAGCGGTTGGCGGCCGTAGGTTACCACTGTGAAGAAGTAGGTGCCGCCGGGGATGTGCGCGCGTCGGTAGGTGGCCAAGGGCTGCTTCCCTGCAGTGAATTTAGGGTAAGCGTACCTTGATTGGGAAGGGAGTGCATCTTTCGTGCGGGGGGTGGTTACCTGTGCCCGATGTTGGCGATGACCCCGTAGCGCGGTGTAAGCGGAGCGCACCCGCGAAGCATCCCGTTAGGGATGCCGATGAGGCCATATGGGTGTGCGGTGGCGCGGTGGGTGGTGGTGGCGTGATCAGGGCGGCTGGCGCCGCCCTTCGCGGGTGCCTCTTTCGCTCGTTGCTCTCGCTCAGTCGTTACGCCGCGCTACGGTTGATCATTCACCGTTTACTATCATTCGCCATTCGCCATTCGCCATTCGCCATTCGCCATTCGCCATTCGCCATTCGCCATTCGCTTCACCGCTTTTCCAAGCTTTCAACCGGTAGTTCTACGTGTTGTGGGCGTTGAAGGACGTTGAGCAATACGATGGCGCGTTCTTCGCCTTTGCAGCGGGTGAAGATGGCTTCTAGATCTTTGAAGGGGCCGTCGGTGATGGTGACTTTTTCGCCAGCGGTGAAGTAACTGTGGCTGCCTTCTTGGCGATGGGGTTGGGCACGCAGGGTGTCGACGAGGGCATCGGGTACGGCGATGGGCGTGTTGCCAAAGGTGAGTAGGCGCAGGACGCCACGCGTAGAGCGGATGGGCCGCCAGTTGCTGACGACCTGGTCTAAACGGATGAATAGATAGTAGGGAAACAGCGGCTCGGTGACGGTGGTGAGCTTGCCTTGGCGTTTGCGTTTTACATCCAGCACCGGGTGAAACACCTCGTATCCTTGATTAGAGAGGTGTTCCGCCGCGCGAAAAGATTCGCTGCCTTTGCACTGAATGACGTACCAGTGGGCAGTGCTGGTCTCGACTGTTTCTACTACCATTGACTTTTTCCTATTGCCCAGTGGCTCCCTAGTTTAACGTGCCACCTTCTAGGCGGCTATCGCCGCCCTCGCGGGTGCCTCTTTCGCTCGTTGCTCTCGCTCTTTCGTTACGCCGCGCTACGGTGTTGGCATTCACCATTCACCATTCACCATTCACCATTCACCATTCACCATTCACCACGAATCACATCCCTTTTGCCAACAGCTTTTCAAGCACGTCTAATGTTTCATCGATATGGGCTTGGGTGTGTTCGCAGGAGAGGAAGAAGCGCAGGCGGGCGCTTTTTTCCGGTACGGCGGGGTACAGGATGGGCTGGACGTTGATGTCGTGCTCCAGCAGCGCGTTGGAGAGGTGCGCGGCCAGGGGCGAGCTGCCGACGATGATGGGCACCACGGCGGAGCCGATGCTGTGGCCGGTGTCCATGCCACGGGCTTGGGCTTGCTCTAGGAAGTAGCGGGAGATTTCCTGCAGTTTGGCGACGCGCTCGGGTTCCTGGGGCATTAGCTCCAGCACTTTGAGCGAGGGGGCGGCCACTTGCGCGGGCATGCCGACACTGTACAAAAAGCCCGGTGCGAAGTAGCGCAGCGTCTCGACTAGAGCAGTGCTACCCGCAATATAGCCACCGCAGCCGGAGAGCGTTTTGCTCATGGTGCCCATCCAGATATCGACATCGGTGGGGTCAATGGCAAAGTGTTCCCGCAGGCCCAGGCCGGTTTCTCCCATCACGCCGAAAGAGTGGGCTTCATCGACCATTAGCCAGGCTTGATGGCGCTGTTTGAGGGCGATAAAACGCGGCAGGTCGGGTATGTCGCCGTCCATGCTGTAGAGCCCTTCGATCACGACCAGGACGCGCTCGAACTGATGGCGGTGTTGGACAAGCAATGCCTCCAAAGCGTCCGGGTCGTTGTGGCTGAACGACATGCGCTTGGCCCCGGAGAGCTGGGCACCGACCAACGAGCTGTTGTGGATGTACTCGTCGTGGAGGATCAGATCCTTGGGGCCCAGCAGGTAGCCTAGCGTGGAGACGTTGGTGGCGTGGCCGCTGACGAACGCGACGGCATCCTCTACGGCGTAGGTCTTGGCAATAGCACACTCTAGCTCACCATGAATAGGGCGCTCCCCTGAGACCACACGGCTGGCTGAGACAGAGGTGCCATAGTGGGCGGCTGCATCACTGGCTGCTTGAACAACACGCGGGTCTCCGGAGTAGCCCAGGTAGTTGTAGCTGGCGAAGTTGATGCAGGTGCGGCCATCCATCACGCTCGTGGCCCCCGCCAGGCCCTCATGTACCTTGAAGAAGGGCACCTCCAGGCCGAGCTGCTCAGCGCCTTGGCGCATCATTATGAGCTGCTGATAGCCTGGGTGCGCATCGAAGCGCGTAAAGCGCTCGGGTACGGAACGGGCTGCCCCCGCGCCTTGGGCGCTGGGGGCAGAGGGAGCGGCGGCTCTGGCGGTAGGGCGCTGGCGCGCTTTTTCCAGAAGCTGGCGTTTTAACTCAGAACGCTTGGCGGTCATGGTGTCTCGGTCGCAGGGGAGGATGCGGGCTCGCTGTTGATGCCATCCGCACCGTGGCGGGCGGCCAGAGAGGCTAACGCATCTTGTGGCGACTCTTCAACATCCTCATCGCGCTGGTGCAGTTTCTGAATCAGCACACCTGCAAGCTTATCCAGCGTCGAGGCTTCGCTGAGCACCATCACCGGTACTTGGACGCCTAAACGGTTCTCGATGGCCGTCATTAACTCGACCCCCATGAGCGAGTCGAAGCCCATGTCGTAGACCGAGCGGTTCACATCGATTTTTTCTTCATCGATGAGCAGAATGCTGGCCAGTTCGGCGCGCAGCAGTTCGGTGATCGTGCTGTGCAGCTCTTCGGGCGAGAGATCGGCCAGCAGGGCGCTGATGTCGTCGACGCTATCCAGGCTGCCGTCGTCATCGCTGGCGCGGGCAATTTCGTCGAAACGCGGGGTGTCGGAGGTGGGCAGGAAACGCGCAAGGGCTCCCCACTCCAGTTCCAGTACGCCCAGGCTTGGCCCGGGGGTCAGCAGCATTTGTTCAAGCACCTTGAGGGCGTCGTCTGAGCGCAGCGCCGAGCCGCCCAGGCGCTCTTGCAGCGCGTCACGGGTGCGGGTGTTACGCGCCAAGAAACCAACGTCGTCAATCGCGCCCCAGCGTACGCAGGTGGCTGGTAGGCCTTGCGAACGGCGGCGGGCAGCAAACGCTTCGAGCCAGTGGTTAGCGGCCACATAGTTCGCTTGGCCTGGGTTACCAAACAGAGTGGTCGCCGATGAGTAGAGCACGAAGAAGTCGAGGGTGTCGTTGGCCGTCAGCGCCTCTAAGTGTTTGGCACCGTCGATCTTCGGTGAGAGCACGT
The DNA here is from genome assembly GCF_024124725.1 of Halomonas sp. Ps84H-12. NCBI lineage: Bacteria > Pseudomonadati > Pseudomonadota > Gammaproteobacteria > Oceanospirillales > Halomonadaceae > Halomonas > Halomonas sp. Ps84H-12. Next base: position 4,202 of record NZ_JAMXSJ010000011.1, read on the forward strand.
TTTGAATCCGCTCGGCATCCAGGTTGCGAATCAAGCCGTCATCGATGACCGTGGCGGCATGCACGATACCGCGCAGCGGACTGAGCTCGCGTTTGGCGCGCTCGAACACTTGTGCCAGGGCATTGCGGTCGGTAATGTCGCACGCCGCCGCCAGCACGTTCACACCTTGCGCTTCGAAGTCAGCCACGGCTGCTTGCGCTTCTTCACTGGCCGGGCCGCTGCGGCTGAGTAGAATCAGCTCGCGTGCGCCTTTATCGACCAGCCATTGTGCGGTTTTTAGGCCAAAGCCACCCAGGCCGCCGGTCACCAGGTAGCTGGCATTGCTGGGTAGCTGCATGCTGGCGGTGCCTAGCTGTTCCTGGCGCGGCGGGGCAATGGGCTGCTCGTAGGTGACGACGACCTTGCCGATCTGGCGCGCCTGCTGCATGTAGCGGAAGGCATCGATGACTTGGCTGTGGCTGAAGGCGGTAAACGGCAGCGGGCTCAGCGTGCCGTCGTTGAACAGTGCCATCATTTCGCCGAACAGGCGCTGGGTGAGGGCAGGCTGCACTTTCATCAGCTGGTCGGAGTCGATGCCGAAGTAGCTCAGATTGTTGCGGAACGGCCGTAGACCGATGTGAGTATTTTCGTAGAAGTCGCGCTTGCCAAGCTCCAGGAAGCGACCGAATGGGCGTAAAGCGCGCAGGTTCTGGTTGATGACTTCACCGGCCAGGGAGTTGAGGACGACATCGACACCCTCACCCTGGGTGTCTTCGAGGATCTCTTCGGCGAAGGTGAGCGAGCGGGAGTCGTACAGGCGCTCTTCGCCCATTAGGCGGAGGAAATCACGCTTCTCTTCCGAGCCCACCGTGGCGTAAATCTCGGCCCCCATCCACTGGGCGATTTGTAGCGCGGCAATGCCCACACCGCCTGCAGCGCCGTGAATCAGCACTTTTTCGCCGGGTTCTAAACGTGCCAAGTGTTTTAGCGCGTAATACACGGTAAAAAAGGTCGTCGGGATGGTGGCGGCAGCGGCATAGCTGACACCTTCCGGCAGGGGCGCCACGGCGTGCTGGCTGGCCATCAGGCGGTCGCTGAAGCTGGCGGGACCAAACCCTACGACGCCTTGGCCGGGCGTTAGGTGGTGAACGTTGCTGCCCACGGCCACCACTTCACCGGAAAACTCGAGGCCGAGGGTGGGGCCAGCAAAGCCGTTTTCGATGGCTTCATCCGATAGCAAGCCCAGGGTATACATGACATCGCGGAAGTTGAGGCCGGTCGCTTTGACGCGCACCTCGACGTCGTCAGCGCCAAGCTCGGGTAGTTGGCGAGGCCGCCACTGTAGCTGGCGCAATTGGCCGGGCAGGGCGAAGCTTAGCGTCATCGCTTGGCGCGTGGGCGCTGAGCTGTCGGCTTTAGCGGGGTGTGGCGCTGGCAGTGTACGTAGGCGCGTGGCAAAGCGGGTGCCTTCTTGCGTTATCACCAGCTCGTTTTCGCTATCCGGTTCCGCGATAGAGGCCGCGAAGGTGGCGAGCGCAGACGCACTGGGGGCATCTGGCAAGTCAACGAGGGTGACGCTGTGGCCCACGGGCTCGTTGGCCAGCGAGCGGCCAAAGCCCCATAGCGCGGCGTCGTCGGCACGCTGGAAGCCTTGAGTGGTCAGCCATAAGGTCACACGGCAGCCTTGCGCGTCCAGGCCGCTCGCTTCCAGCGCCAACGACCACTGCTGCGCGGCGAAACAGCGCTGCGTTTGAGCCTCGGTGGTCGTGCTGCCTAGCTCACGCAGATCGAGCACGTTCAGTGCCGTCGGTGTGTCGGTGAGATCGGCCAGCGCTTCATTGAGTAGCGTTTGCGGCGCTGCGTCGCTGATCCGAAGCCATACGCGGTGGCCTGTGTGGTGGCTTAGATGCTCCGCCAGCTGTGAAGCAAGCGCTTCTCGTGATGCATCGGCTACCACCAGGGTCTGCGCGCTGGCTACCTGCGCGTCGGTGTCACCAAGCCCTGGGTGTTGCGCATGCAGTAAGTAAGCGCCCGCTTCCTCTAGTTCGATAGGCGCGGAAACGCTCAACCCTTGGTGGCTCAGCCACTCGATCAGCGTGCTCTGTTCGAGTGCCGCTTGGTCGATGCCCGGCGTTGCCAGCAGGTCGTCCAGCCAACGGCTCGGATGAAGGCCAATCACCATGATCTGCGCGCCCGGCGCCAATTGTGCGGGTAGGGCCTCGATCAGTTGGCGTGTGCGCTCGGGTTGGGTGACATCTGCGCTGACAAACGCAAGCTGTGCCTTTTGCGCGGCTGTCAGCGCCGGTAGCGCCTCGTCTAATGGCTGAATGTCCATCAGCGGGTAGCGCTCTTGCAGCTGTTCCGCCTGGTGGCGCGCCGTGTCGCTCGTGGTGAGCGCGCGGTAGCGATAACGGTCGTTCGTAGCCGGGGCGCCGTGGGCAAGCTGTTCCAGCAAGCGCTGGCCCAACGCGGGCGCGCAGGGGCCTGCTTCCAGTAGATTGAGGCGTTGGCCATCTGGCAGGGTGGCCAGAGAGGCCTCCATCAGCGCACCTAGCTCATGGGCCAGAACTTGCCAACCGCTTTCACCCACCAGGACACGATTGATGCCGGCCAAATGCTCGGCAGTGATGCCCAGGCTTTCCAGCGTATCACGGCCATTGAGTAGCGGTTCACGGTGCAGGCCCAAGCGGCCGACGAGGTGAATGGGCGCGAAGTAGTCGGGGTACTCCTGCACCAAGAGCTGCCAGATGGTCTCTGGCGCTGGGGATTCGTCGTCGCCGCCGTTAGCCTGCTGGACGAAGGCCTCGCTAAGGCTATCGAGCAGGGGGGCAACTTCTTGCGCATAGCGCTGGCCAGTGCTGGCGGTGTAAGCATCGCTCAAGCCCATCAGGCGCGTCAGTGCATCTGCGGGAAGCGGTAGCGCGGCGGCTTTCAGCGGTGCGGGCGTGAGCTCCACGTCTAAATAGCTAAAGTGTTGGTGGTGCGCACGGTTGAGGCGAATGGCCTTGAAGCGTGTTTGGCTCAGCACCGCCACGGCGCGGCCTTGGGCATCGTAAAGCTCGAAGTCCGCCGTGAAAGAGTGCGGAGCGCGCTTGCCCATGACCGCACGCGCCAACACGGGCGTGCCTGCTTCGGCATTGACTTGGATACGACCGACGCGCACCGGTACGAAGGCGAGTTGGGCGGCGAATTCACTGTGCTGTGCCAGCAGCGGAATGAACATTTGGAAAGCGCTATCCAGAATGCCCGGATGCACGTGTAGCGTGTTTAACTGAGCCGTTACCGCCTCTGAGAGGGCGATTTCCCCAATGACGCTATCGCCCTCGATCCAGCCGCGTTGAATCGCCTGAAACGCTGGGCCATAGTGCAGGCCAATGCGTTCGGCCATGTGCAGATGCTCGTCTAGGGTATAGTCAGCATCACGTTTGGGTAGCGCTGGCGCCCTGTGGTTGAGCAGGAAACCGCGGCTTTCGCGCATCCGGCGTGCCACGGCATTGAGCTGCCACTCGCTTCCCGTGGCGGGCTCTCGGGAGTGGATGGCCAGACGTCCGTCATCGGGGTCGAGGGTGAGACGCATGGTACGGCCATTGGGGCCGTCCAGCAGCAGCGGGGCGCGAATTTCCAGCTCCTCGATATCGAGAACCGGCGTCTCTTTCTGCTGTAGCGCGGCGGCCAGCGCCAGTTCGACGAAGCCCGCGCCGGGAAAGACGGCCCCTTCACCCACCACATGGTCGGCCAGCCAAGGCTGCCGCTTGGTGTCTAGCTGGCTTTCCCAGGTGTGCTCTTGCTGCGCTAATGGGTAACCCAGCAACGGGTGCTGGTAATAGCGTGATAGCAGGCCTTGGCCGTCGTTGGTGCCTTGAACCCATAGGTGAGTGCGCTGCCATGAGTAGCGGGGCAGCAGGACGCGCTGGCCCTCCACGGGGAAGAAGCGCTGGCTGTTGACGCTTAATCCGCTGAGTAGCAGCTGGCTGAGCGTGCGGTTCAAGCCCTCTAACCCTGGCTTGTGGCGCTCGATGGTGCCGAAGACTAAGCCGCTGCGCTCTTGCTGGCGCAGCGATTCGTTGAGATAGCGGCGTAAGATCGGGTGCGCCCCGACTTCGACGAAGACGTTGTAACCCTGCTCGATGAGGGCGGTCGCTGCGCTATCGAAGAGCACCGGCTCGCGGATGTTGAGCCACCAGTAGTGGGCATCCAGCGTCGTGCCTTCGGCCAAGGCTCCGGTGACGGTGGAGAAATACGGAATTCGAGAGGGCTGCGGCTGAATATCGGCCAGCGCTTCCATCACGCCTTCCTGGATGCTGTCCATGGCGGGGCTGTGGAAGGCGTAATCCAGGGGCAGGCGCTTGGCAAAGGTGCCTTCGGCACTCAGCGCAGCGTCCAGCTCGCCGAGCTGGTCTCGGTCGCCCGCCAGGGTAATGCCTTTGGGGCTATTGATGCCCGCCAGGCTGATCTTGTCGAATTCGGGCTTGGCGAGCCAAGGGGTGATCTCATCGGCACTCATCGCCACCGCCGTCATTTCCCCTAGGCCGCGAGTTTTGCCCTGATAGTCACTGCGGTAATAAATCACTTTGACCGCGTCTTCCAGGCTCAGTGCGCCAGATGCCCACGCGGCCGCTACCTCGCCTACGCTGTGCCCAAACACGGCGGCTGGCGTAATGCCTTGCGCTTTTAGCCACTCGGTCAGTGCTACCTGCAGGGCAAACAGTGCGGGCTGGGCGATTTCGGTGCGTACGAAGCGGCTCTCTTCGCCCTCTGACTGGTTGCGGCCTGCTAATTCGTCACGCAGAGAGAAGCGACCGTAGCGCTGGAACAGAGCGTCGACACGATCGATGGCGGCCGTGAAGTCGGCGTCGGTATCCAGCAGGTCATGGCCCATGGTTTCCCACTGGCAGCCGTTACCGTCGTAGACGAACACCGGGCCTCGGGCGTTGGCGAGGCGCTCTAGCGTCATGACGGGGCTGGCCTCTCCTTCGGCAAACTGGCGCAGTGCCGTGGCGGCTTCGTCAGCGCTGCTGGCAAAGCAGAGCGCGCCGTGGCTGTGCTGCTCACGGTGGTGATAAAGCGTATGGGCTATATCGTAAAAATCCTGCCCGGATACCTGCAGGTGCTTGGCCAGCGCCAGCGCATTGTCGGTCAAGGCTGCTTCACTGCGGGCGCTAAGGCGAATGGGCAGCGGGGTAGTGGGTGTTTGGCGAGGCGCTGCCGCTTTTTCCGGTGCGCTCTCCAAAATGACGTGGGCGTTGGCGCCACCAAAGCCAAACGAGTTGATGCCAATCACCAAACGGCCTGTGGGTTTCAGCGGCTGGGCTTTGGTGACCACGCTCAAGTTCCATTCGTCGAACTTGATGCGCGGATTCAGCTTGCGAATGCCAATGGTCGCGGGCACCTCGCGGTGCTGCAGGCTATAAAGCGCTTTGGCAAGCCCCGCCACGCCCGAGGCGGTTTCCAAGTGGCCGACATTACTTTTTACCGAACCAATCGGCAGCGGCGTTTGCCGATGTTTGCCAATGGCCTCGCCAATGGCGCGGGTTTCGATGGGGTCGCCGACGGCGGTACCGGTGCCATGGGCTTCCAGGTAGTCGATCTCATCGGGGGAGATGCCCGCTTGCTCGTAGGCGCTGCGCATCAGGGCAACCTGAGCGCTGGGGTTGGGCACGGTCAGGCCGGATTTGTGGCCGTCGGTGTTGACCGCCGACCCGGCTACCACCGCCAGGATGTTGTCGCCGTCGGCGATGGCCAGGTCGTAGTCCTTGAGCAGAAACAGGCCCGCGCCTTCCGAGCGCACGTAGCCATTGCCTGCTTCATCGAAGACCTGGCAGCGCCCGGTGGGCGACAGCATGCTGGCTTTGGAAAAGATGATGAAGCCATAGGGGTGCAAGTGCAGGCTGATACCGCCCGCCAGCGCCATCGTGGTTTCACCGCTACGGATGGATTGGCAAGCTTGGTGAAACGCCACCATCGAGGACGAGCACGCGGTGTCCAGCGACATACTGGGGCCATGCAAGTCAAACACATAAGAGAGTCGGTTGGAGGCGATGCTCGAGGTGTTGCCCGTGGCGGTCGAAGCATCAATAGCCGACATGTCATCGGCTAAACGGTAAGAGTAGTCAAGACTGGCGACGCCCAGGAAAACGCCGCACTGGCTGCCACGCAGAGTGCTGGGCACAATGCCGGCGCTTTCCATGGTTTCCCAGGCGAGCTCCAGCAGCATGCGCTGCTGCGGGTCCATATTGGCGGCTTCGCGGGGTGAAATGCCGAAAAACGCTGCGTCGAACCCGCTAATATCGCCCAGGCTGCCCGCTGCGAAGGTGACGCTGGTGCCGGGGTGGCGTTTGTCTGGGTGCCAGAAGGCGTCGTGGCTCCAGCGATCTGGAGCCACTTGGGTGACGAGGTCTTTTTCGGCTTGCAGGTCTTGCCAGAACGTTTCAGGGGTGGTGCCGGGGAAACGATGGGCGGCACCGATGATGGCCACACGTTTAGTCATTCTTGCTCCTGAGGTTCTGGTTCTGCCTTGATCACATCGTTACTTATATCGCGTCCAAACACTTGTTTAAATAGCCGGACGCCAAGTTCGTTGGCTGCTATTCCCTGCGGCGGTTGCTCGGCAGGCATTTGGTCAGGCGGTGTTGGTTGCGTTGACCATATCATGTATGGGGTGCTGCCCGTAGGGGGCATGAAGTACCCATACGCATCGGGCAGTATAGGGACGTGGTCGCCATACCAGCTCAGTATTCCAGGCCTCGTGCTCTCGTTTAGCGCTGTTTTAACGCTTGCCAGCATTTGATCAGCTTCACCTAAATGGTGCAAGTAAACGGCGAGCTCCCGCAGATGGCCTGGAAGCGGCCACGCGGCGTTCGGCAGCGTATCGGCCAAACGTGCCTGTTGGGGCGCTTCCAGATGCAGCGGGCCGTGGTTTTCCATGGTGATCACAAAAATAAATAGCGGCCTATTATCGTCATCTTTCAGCAGGCGTCCAACCTTTCGTGCCACGGCTCGGTCGCCTATGTACTGCCCGTGCTTATCGCTGCTGCTGCTAAACGCGCTGATATCGATAAAGGTATCAAAGCCTAGCTGCGGAATGACCTTATCGCGCATGTAAAAGGTAGCGGGGTAAGGGTGCACGCAAATAGTGCGGTAACCCTGCGCGCGAAAAGCGCTCGCCACGCTGGGCAGCGGGTGGCGGCTTAGCGTGCGGTAGGGGTTGAATTGTCGTGGGCCCCAATCGCTGGGTGTCAGGCCTGTGAGCACCGCGCACTCGGTGCGTACGGTATTGGCGCCCCAAGCGGGTACGCTCAACTCACCCTTTTCGACGGCCTCGGTAAAGGTGGCATCGAAATGTTGCAGCAGCGACGGGGCGACCTCTGGGCACCATGGGCGCGGATCGAAAAATGATTCGCTCTGGACCAGGACGACATTGGGTCGCTCGGCGCTATCTGGTGAAGCGACGGCACTGGGCTGGCTGGCAGCCGCGTAGGGGGATGCCAAAGGGTCAGGCGGTGACGAGCGCATCAATGCTACCCCATAGGTCCAAAGGCTGGCATATAGCCCCACGCGATGTAGATCCTCGACCGGTTGCAGGGACATGGCGCCGAGTGAGCGTAAACCAACGGCTACCAGCACTGCCCCGAGCCCGGCGAGCAGTCCGGTGCTTTGTAAAAAGAGCACGGTGCTCCACTGGCTAACCAGCGACGGCTCCACATAGAGAAAGCTGCCAATGGCGATGGCCCCCGCGCTGCTGGCCGCGATGGCGAGGCCAATGCCAAAAAACGGGACATAAAGCCGTGGGTGCAGGATGGCGTCCCAGAAGTACTCGAAGTCGTGGCAGATGAACGGTTCGTTGAGCGTTTTGGACTTGGTATTGCTTGACTGGACCACCACGAGCTGGAGTGACAGCACGAAGACCACGGCAAACCAGGGACGCTGGAGCAGCAGCGTGAAAAGCCCAAATAGCAGTAGCCAACTGCCGAGATGGATCACATTGGCTGCCATCGGCCGCTGCCAGAGAGGAGCAGGCCGTGGAGACAGCAGCGCTTCGAACGCTAGGCTGAACACTAGCCCGATGAAGAGCGGCAGGCTAAGCGATAGGAGCAGGTGGCCAAGCATCTTACCGGCCTCCTACATGATCGAAACCCAGTCGTTTGATGAGCCACTGCGACACGCCTGCTGGCAAGACGGCCAGCCACCAAGTGCCGAAGTTGAGCGGAAACGGGAAGCTGACTCGCGCACGGTTGGCGCGAATGCCACGAATGATCACTTTGGCGGCTCGTTCGGGTGGCCACTCAAAGGGCTTGGGGCCAGGCATGGCATTGCACATGGGGGAGGTGACGTAGCCGGGCATGACGACCGTTACCCCGATGCCGCAGGGGGCGAGCAAGCCGCGCAAGGCTTCGCCATACGCTTTGATGCCCGCTTTGCTGGCACTGTACGTGGGCGTGCTGGGTAGTCCATGCCAACCTGCCAGTGAGCTAATGAATACCAGTTGGCCGCTACCCCGTGCGCGCATGGCGGGTACCAAGTGCTGCGCCATGGCAATGGGGGTGGTGAGGTTGATGTTCAGCAAGGCTTGAACATCGGCCCAGGGCTCGAGCTCGCCCAACTGCTCAGGATGTGTGTTCTTGCCTGCGTTGGCGATCACGATATCCGGCAACTGCTCGGCACGGAGCGTGGTGAGCCACTGCGCTAGTGCCTCCTCATCAGTGAGGTTGATGGAGGAGAGCGACACGTCAGCCCCTTTTTCGCGACAGGCGTTAGCCACGTCCTCTAAGGCGCTGACGTTGCGTCCATGCAGAATCAGATGCGTCTGGGGCGTCGCATACGCCTTGGCGAGCGCTCCGCCGATGGCCCCCGTGGCGCCGGTAATCAGCACGCGGCGTGTGTGTGGTGTCTTTGTCAAGTACGTTGCATCAACACTCACAGCAGCTTCTCCAGAGGGGATGGGCAGGCCTCTAATATGTGCGCAGCATTATTGACCGCAAGATCGATACTGGGCTGGCAGTAAAAACCGCCGTTTACCTGGGCGGTATGCATCACGGTATTGCGAAAATAGCCGAACAATTCGGCACTGGGCGGTGGTGGCTGGTGCCAAAACTCCTCCAGCGCGCCTTCGTAGGTAAGCCCTGCCAGATTATAAATGGGGTCGCTGAGCGCAAAGGTAGGGCAGTGTGATTCCAGTGAGACGATGCCCACGGTACTGTTCACCGTGACGGTGCCCACTGCATGCTTGATCAGCGCATTCAGATCGCCGGACTCGAGGTACACGATGCGCCCGTTTGAGCCGTAAAAGTTTGAGAGCCGTTCAATGATGCTGGGGTAGTTCACCAGCCCCATGTCCAGCGGATGGTTCTTGATACATAACAGTGCATCGCTGGGTGCATGTTCAGCGAACGACCCCATCACGTGGTCCATGACCTCTTCCATATTGGCATAGGGCGAGTGGTCACGAATTTGGGCGTCTGTGTTGAGCTGTAAGGGCAGCATAAAGTATGGCTTGCCACTTTCGATCAGCGTTTTGATCCGTTCAGCATCGCGTTTTTTCCACTGTTTGAGCAGCGTAAAGCGCTTGATATAGCCTGCATACTCCACTGGTGCGGTAATGGGGGCATGGTTGCGGTAGCGCGGTGCCACGATGGGATTGGCTAGCCCTGCGACGTGGTAGGCCACATCGTGCATAGCGCGGATTTTAAACGATGAGCGAAAGCGTACCGGAGAAGGAAGCCCAGGTAACGCTTTGCCTGTTTCATAAAACCAGGTGGGATCGCGAGGCAGCAGCGAGTGGCCGTTGACTCCCTCACGTTCCAGCGTGATCCAGAAGGGGCGGAAGTAGCCCTCTTCAAACACGTGGGTGCGAATGCCTGCGGCCGGGGCTTGGTCGACCGCTGGGCGGTGCACGGGACGCCGGTCGCCGAACAGGACCTGGTCGGTAATGCCGTAGCGTTGCCATAGTGAGGTGACGAAGGCGGGCAGCTCGCTCAGAGGGCCGCGAAACAAGTGGCTATGACTGTGCGTGCGCTGCCAATAGAGGAGATCGCCCGCGTTGAAGTTAACTTTTACCACGCGGTGGCCGTCGTCGGTGAGGCGGCGGGCTAAGCGTTGGTAAAAGGGCGAGCAAACGCCTTGTAAGAATAAGAATGCGCGCTTCTGCTTCAACTCAATGGCTTCCAATCAACAAGTTACGATAGCAGCGATAAAGGCGCTGCTTCCATGTAAGTAGCGGTGTTTGTGCACTAGATTGTTGTAACTTTGCCCGCTCCAATAGGCTGACGACGGTCTCGGCATTGCAAAGCTGACCAGAGGTGGGGTCGACGTAATTGGGGTACAGCAATAGCGTGCCAGCAACGAGGGCATCCAGGGTGAGCGTCCGGTTGCGCCTGGGGCAGTGCAGGGCGTCTTGCGTTAACCCCCATCCCGCATAAAAAGGCAGGCCATAGGTCGTCACTTGACGATGACGCAACAGGGCTTCAAAACCGGTCAGCGAGCTCATTGTATGCACGGCATCCACGCGCTCTAGCAAAGCGGTGATGTCGACGTGGCTGGCGTCCAAATCATACAGACGTTTGGCATTAGTATCGAGTTTGCCCACCCGAGCCCCGCTGATCACATCAGGGTGTGCCTTGTAGATGATGAAAGCGTTCGGCTGAGATTGGCGCACGGCTTTTAGCAGCGCGCTATTGGTGCGGATCTCCGGTGAGCCGGTGGCGATGGACGCATCACTCTCGACTTGTCCCGGCACTAAAATGACCGTTCGATGATCGGGTAAGGCAACGTCAGCCGCCCCAGGGACGTTATATTTCGATAGCTTCAGGGTGACGAGGCGCTGGCGCAATTCGGCGGCCCTGGCCAGTAAGTCATTGCTAAATTCATGCTCGTTGAGCAGCGTTTCCAGGTCGCTTGGCTGACTGGGGTCGTAATAAATACCGTGTCGATCTATCACCAGTGACAGGGGTTGAGTGAGGTCGACACCCAGGCCTACCGAGCGGATAAAACCGTCTTCCATGCGCCAAAGATGAGGCAACAGTTCGCTGTGCTGCGTTTTGAAGGTGTCGTCGATACGGCTCGACCATACCAGCAGCCGTTGAGACTCGACGGCTTGCTGGGGGAGGCTCTTTTGGTAACGAACGCGGGCAGCAGGACCCAGAAAATTGCTGATGAAACGTCGCTTCCAAGAGGAGAAGCCGCAAGCGAGCCATGCGCCTCTCAACCGCTCTTGCTGACGCTTTTGGTCAGCGATGAGGTATATCGTCTCTTCCAGCGTGGATGGCTGGCCCGTGTAGGGATTGGCGTAACGGCAATAGCGAAGATAGGCCGCCGCGAACACTTCTGGCAGTGTACGAGAACGCGTGCGCCGGAGGCAGGGGAGTTGGTCTTGGGTCAGGCCCCAGCCAGCATAGAAAGGAGTGCCAAAGCAGTGGACACGTTTGCCCGCCATGAGCGCTTCGAAGCCAAGCTGGCTAGTCACCACATAGACATCGTCGACTTGGTCGAACAGGGCCCAGGGATTGATATCTTCGCTGATGACCTGGCAGCGCGGGTGCTGAAGAGCGCTGGTAAGGTGCCCTTGCTTTTTACCCGCAATCACATCGGGATGAATTTTGACCAGCACTTTGGCCTGGGGGTGATAGGCCAGTGCGTGCTCCAGCATGGCTGAAAAACTGGCGGCGCTCGCGCCACCATACTCGATGGATGCATCCCCCGCCGTTTGGTCGACCACTAACACGCTGGCGCCACTAGCGCTCAGAGGCTTGTCCGGCGCATGGTTATATTTCGATAAGCGATAACGCTTTAGTAAGGCGATGCAGTGTTCGGCCCTGGATACTTCTTCCGACGAAAAGTCGGCGGTCGCTAGCCACTGCTCTAGGTCGCTGGGTCGTGAGGCATCGTAATAAATGCCGCTGTAATCCACTACGAGACTATGCGGTTGGTAACCGGCACTACTAAGCCCTAAAGAGCGTAAAAAACCATCTTCCAGGGCGACGTAGGGAAGACGACGCTTGTCGGCGTAGCGCCTCGCTCGGCGGCTGGTAGGTTTCAACCCCCATCCAATGACGGCGTCTGGCTGGGCGCTGAGGGGACGAAGCGGGAGGACGTCGTCGAATTCTCTTAAAAATGCGGCGAGTGGTGTGATGCTGCCAATGCCTTTAGAGGTGTAACCCGCCGTACGTTTTGCCATGGAGTGTGCCGAAATGTTTTGTCGGGTGGTTTGCGAGATAGGCGGCGAACATACGTGAAATAAGCGTGGTTATCAATTCGCACGCGCTTGGCTTAGAGTTAAGGCGCTTTCGTTACGCAAAGAAACGGTTTAGAAAAAAATAGCTAAGTTGATTTGTCTCAACGCGCACATTTCAGTTGTTTTTGATAAGTTATTTCTTTCGAGCCATGATAGCGTCTGAACTCGCGAACCCCATTCAAGGAAAGTTAACGAAATAGGGATTTCTGGTGCGCCTAGCCCCCCTGATCCATCGACTGATTACGTTTCGTTCGCTAAAAAGCCGGCTGCTGCTGGGGCTTTCCTGTGCGCTGGCCATTTTGGCGGGGGCCGTGCTGGGCATGGCGTGGCAGGTCGGCAAAATCATGGTGCACGAGACCAATATCGCCCACCTGCGCTATGAAGCCGATTTGCTGGCCGATGAGATTACCCAACAGATCAACCAGCGCATCAACGCGCTACAGCGGTTGAACGGGGCCATTGGGTTGTCAGACGATCCCACTTGGTTGAATTACGAGCTGCAAAAGAACGACTCCCTGCTGGCTTGGTTCGAAGGTTTGGTGGTCAGCGATGAGAACGGCGTGATTTTGAGCGACTGGCCCAGCGTGGTGGGGCGAGTGGGCCTCGAGACCAAAGACCTCGAGTATTTCAAAATGGTGCGCGGTATTCGCCGCCCCTACGTGAGCGAGCCCTTCGTGGGCCGGGCTAGCGGTATGCCGCTGGTGCTCATCAGCATTCCTCGTTTGGATGAAAACGGGCGTTTTGCGGGCTTTGTCGGGGGCATCGTCAGCCTCAAGAGCAGCGGACTCTTCAATCGTTTGAGCACCATTCGTTTGGGTGACAGTGGCTATGCGGCCGTTTCGACCGCTTCTGGCAAAATTCTTTACCATCCTGATCACGAGTTGGTGAACGCCGAGATCAGCAACGTCCAATTGAACCCGATGTTAGAGCTTGCGCTGGCGGGTTGGAGAGGGGAAGGGGTTGCCGAACTGTCGAGTGGTCGCGTAGCGCTGCAAGCGTATGCCCAAGTGTGGCCAGCCGATTGGATAGTAGGCCTGTTTTTGCCCACCACTCAAGCACAGTTACCGCTCTCGGGGTTCATTTATAAGCTGCTGGGCATTTGGTTCGTCCTGGCGCTACTCATGATGCCGCTCTTATGGTGGCTGCTGGCTCGCATTCTCAAGCCATTGGACTATCTTGAATCGCAAATTGGTGAAGTGGGTAAGGGCGAGCGCGCGAGTCTCGATCTCGCCACCAGCATGCAGGAGTTGCAGCAAGTCGCGATGACTTTCAACCGCGTAGAGCATGAGCGCCAGCAGTTGGTCGGCCATTTGCAAGAGCGCCAGGCGTTTTTGGATTCCGTATTGAGCGCTACACCCCAGGGCATGTTCGTTGCCAATTTTGGCGGTAAGATCACTTATATGAACCCGGCACTGCTGGAGATGCTGGATATCCCTCCCGATATGCCCATGGAGGTGTGGATGGAGCAGGTGCACCCTGACGACCGAGAAGGGGCGAGGGACATGTGGGTTCACAGCTTGAAAACTGGTAGCGATTTCGTGCGCCAACTACGGTTCGTGCGCAGCGACCATGAAACGCTGTGGCTGGACATTCATGCACGGGTGGTCATGTTGTCTCAAGGGGGGCACTCGCTGGGCTTGGTCGGGGTCGTGAAGGACATTACCGAGCGTCGCCAGCAAGAGGCGTTGCAGCGCTGGGAGGCAGAGCACGACCCGTTGACGGGGCTACTCAATCGACGTGGATTCGAGCGCCGGTTGGAAGAGGCATTCGCCGACTTCCAGAAGACCAGCACGCCCTCTGCGCTGCTTCTCTTCGATCTGGACCATTTCAAGCCTATCAACGATGAGGGCGGCCACGCGCTGGGAGACGAGATGCTCCGCCGTATCGCTCAAATCGTGGCCTGGGAAGTGCGTGGCAGTGACCATGTGGCGCGCCAAGGGGGAGATGAGTTTGCCGTGCTGCTGCCCAGCTGTACGCTGGGACAGGCCGAACGTATCGCAGAGTCGTTGCGTCAATCGGTGAGTGAGGTGACCGTGACCCATGAGGGCAAAGAGTACAGCGTGACGCTCAGCATCGGCGTGACGACCTTCGATGAATGCGACGAAACGGTGGATGTGGCGATTTCCCGGGCAGATGCGGCCAGTTATGAAGCCAAAGGGGAGGGGCGAGATGCCGTGGTGGTCAAATTGCCCGAACAGTTCGACCCCATAGAGCTATTCGGTTAAGACGCGTCTGGGAAACCTTCCCGCTGCCAAGTGATCAGCCACTGGGGGAGCGCTTCGGCGGGCACGGGGCGCGCGAACTTCTTAGCCAAGAAGACGATACTCTCTACGATCGTACGATCATCTTCGCTCGCCAGCATATCGCGAACGAAGTCTCTATCGACTTTGATCAACTGCACCGGCAGGCGGTGAAAGTACGCCAGCGACGAGTAGCTGGTGCCGAAATCGTCCAGCGCCACGTCGATCCCCAGCCGTTGACAGACTGTCTAGCGAGTCGACAAATCTCAGTCAACGGTAGAGTATAAGAGGATGCTGATTCGACTGAGAGCGCCTTCGTGGACTTACTTGAACTCTTTACACGCACCCTAGACGTTACCCTGCCCGTTTTTGCCATGGTGTTCATCGGGATTGCCTTGAAGCGCCTGGGCTGGATCGATAGTGCCTTCATTTCGACCGCCTCGTCTCTCGTGTTCAAAGCTACACTGCCCACGCTGATCTTTCTCAGCCTAGTCAAAGCTGACTTGAGCGTTGCTCTAGATGTGCCGTTGCTGCTCTTTTTTGCCCTCGCCACGTTGGGCCAGTTTTTGCTGAGTTGGGGTTGGGCGCACCTGCGCGTGCCAAGAGCCGACCGTGGCATTTATGTTCAAGGAGCGTTTCGCGGAAATTGTGGGGTCGTAGGCTTGGCCTTGGCGGCGGGCATGTACGGCAATTATGGGTTATCCGCCGGTAGTTTGCTGCTGGGGGTGGTGATCGTGATGTATAACGCGCTCTCCGTTGTTGCTTTGGCAGCCTATCAGCCCGGCCAAGCGACCGATTGGCGGAGTTTGCTGGGTCATATTATTAAAAATCCGCTGATTCTTTCGGTGTTCGCTGCGCTCCCTTTTACCGCTTTCTCGGTGTCACTGCCCAGCTGGGTGATGACCTCGGGTAATTACTTTGCCTCGCTCACGCTACCGCTCGCGTTGATATGCATCGGCGCAACGCTATCGGTATCCAGCATGCGAGAGGGAAGCCAAGTGGCGCTCAGCGCCAGCAGTATGAAAATGGTGATTTTACCCGTGCTTTCCACATTGGCTGCGTGGCTGATGGGGTTTTCAGGGAATCAGCTCGGCCTACTGTTTCTTTTCTTTGCCAGCCCCACTGCTGCCGCCAGCTTCGTGATGGTCAAAGCGATCAATGGGAACGTGGCCTTGGCCGCTAATATCATCGCCATGACCACGCTCATGGCCAGCGTGACCGTGACACTGGGTATCTTCGCTCTTCGCCTGCTCGGTTGGATATGACCTCTGCCGATGCAAAACCGCGGTTGGCCGGGGCGGATCAAACCGCTATACTATGCGCCCCGTAAGTCCCTGTAGCTCAGTAGGATAGAGCAGCCGCCTCCTAAGCGGCAGGTCGCAGGTTCGACTCCTGCCAGGGACGCCAAACGCCCCCATATCTTCTTCATTTCTAACGACTAGCGCGGCGCGCCTAGCGTTTGCACCCAGTAGTGCGTAAATCGCGAGTCACTATCTTCTGCATGCGCCATGCCCATATCGGTAAAGGCATCGTTCATGAGGTTGCGGCAGTGGCCTGGCTTTCGATCCAGCTTTTGATGGCTGCGTCGGCGGAGGAGGCGGGCGCATGCGTTATCCAGAGCGTTGTCATCCACGCGATCGAACAAAGCGCCCGGGCAGCCGGGCGCTTCATGAACGGCTTATCCACTGAACTTCTCGTTTTCGTCCAAGTTGGGTGTCGCGTCTTTTTTGAGATTGGCTTTGGCGATTTCGTACAGCTGGAACGTTTTGCTCTCTTTGGCTTTCCAGTGCCCACCCATTTCTACTTTTTGCCTGCCACCAATTTCTCCATATACAGCAGATCGTTGATGAGCGTGGCAAGCCGCTGCACGTTGCGCTGGGTGGCAGCTGCGGCGTATTGCGTCAGCCTGGGCGGCGAGCGCCTCACCCGCGAAAGCGCTTTGGGAACGGGGCGTTACTGTCGACTGCCGGATCGAAAACGAGTGGCATTTATATCGAACAGAGCGATTGGATAATGATTAACGCCACCAACGAATAGGCGTTTGAAACGCATCAAACGTGCTATCAACGCAATTTTGAGTGTATAAGGTTAGCGTTAATAAAAAATAGGGTGAGCTGGTGGGTCACGCCAGCTAGGGGATCGGATGGGTACGTTCAACGTCTTGTTGCGCTTTTTATGCGTAGGAATAATGGCTGGCTTGCTGTTGCTGTCCGGTTCTTTGGCCTACGCTAGCGCGCCTGCACCGCTGACCGATTGGGAGTATCGCTGGGGAGATGCTCCTTTAGAAGATGACGCGCCTTGGAGCCCCATCGATTTTCCTTCTAACCCACCGGAGCGCAACGGCCAGAAGTCCGTTTGGTTTAAAACGGTCTTGCCAGAGGGAGAGTGGCGTGACCCAGTGTTGCACATTACCAGCATTAACTTGGTGGGGCAGATCTACCTCGATGGCACGCTGATTTATCAGCATGGCGATATGGAGGAGCCTCGTTTCATCGGTTGGCCGTGGCATTTGGTTCCGCTGCCGGAGAATTCGGCGGGCAAGACGCTGGCGCTGCGTATCTACTCCGATTACACCAGCATCGGGCTGTGGGGCGATGTAGAAATCACCGATCGTATCGATGCGCTGAAGGGGATGCTCCACGCTTCGGTACAGGACCTTGCGGTGAGTGCCTTCAGCCTGCTACTGGCGATGTTGGCAGCGATTTTTGCCATGATTGGGCCTGAGCGTCGGGGCTTTTTCGCCATCGCGCTGTTTGCGTTTTCGTCAGGGTTGATGCTGTTGGCAGAGACCCCCGTTCGGCAGCTGTTGGCAGACGCGCCGCTTACCTGGGACATTTTAAGAGCCGCCAGCTACTTTACACTGCCCATTGCCATAGGCTTGTTGCTGAGCCACTGGTTGGAGGGTGTACCAAAGCGCTGGATGAGACGTTTATGGCAGCTCCATTTGGCGTACCTCGTGGTTTCGATTGGTCTGGTCGCACTTGGCGTGGTGAACTTGGCACTGACGTTCCCCATATTCGATGTGCTGCTGTTGCTCACGCTCCCCCTCATGCTTCTGCTGGCGCTGCTGCGGGTGCGTCGTTTGAATTTGGAGCAGCGGCTGTTCGTCACTAGTTTCCTGATGTTTGCGCCACTTCTGTTGCTGGACATGTTGGTGGCGCACGAGCTGATACCTCGGCGCGACGTGCCACTGAGCTATGGGGCGTTGGGCTTCTCTTTGGCTATCGTGGGGATTTCGCTGTGGCACTACCGTCATTCGCAGCGTCAACTTGCTGTGGCCAACCAGACGCTAGAAGCACAGGTGATGGCGCGGACGGCAGAGCTAGATACCTTGGTCGAGCAGTTCAAGGGGCTCTCGCTTCAGGATGCCCTGACCGGTCTCAATAACCGTCGCCATTTCGACGCCTTGCTACATCAGGAAATGGCGCTCGCGCAGCGTAAGGGAAGCCTGCTTTCGCTGCTGATGATCGATATCGATCATTTCAAGAAAGTGAACGATAACTTTGGCCACGACGCTGGCGATGCCGTTCTGATTGAGGTCGCGGCGCTGTTAAAGAAGCATTTTCGCGGTACGGACGTGGTGTGCCGGTTGGGGGGCGAGGAGTTCGTCGCACTCCTACCGGGCACCGGAGCGGCCGAGGCCCAAACGCGTGCCGAGAAACTGCTGAAGGCACAGAGTAACCAAGCGTTGAGTCACCTTCATCAGCCGCTTGGACGCATTACGCTCTCTTGCGGAATCGCCACGTATCCAGCTCACACCATGGACCCTAAAAGGCTACTGCGCTTAGCCGACACAGCGTTGTACAAAGCTAAGAATAACGGCCGCGACCGTTGTGAAGTATGGGAAGGAGCCGTGTCGTCCAGCGAGCAGTAGCTAGCGGCTATGATGCTCAGCATATACGTAATGGTGAGCGTAAAGAGAAAAAAGCCGTTGGCAGCTGCCAGCGGTGGTGCAAGCCGCCAAAGTGCTGCCCTCCAAACAGTCGTCTGCGGGTGAGTGGGAGCAGTTCTAGTCCTAGCTGTGACCATCGCGCCTTGGACTGCTCAACCATGCTGCCTGGGGTGCGATTTTCCTGACGATAACGGGTAAACTAGCGCCCCTTTAAACTGTGGTGGCTAGAGGCATGCACCCAACCTACGAATTAACCGACGCTGGCGACCGCTACTTTGATGGCTTGGCAGATAAGTTCTCTCGCTCGCTCTACCAAGCACCCCGGGGCGAGCTGCGCCTCGCGATGCTGGATT
Source organism: Halomonas sp. Ps84H-12 (assembly GCF_024124725.1). Taxonomy (NCBI): domain Bacteria; kingdom Pseudomonadati; phylum Pseudomonadota; class Gammaproteobacteria; order Oceanospirillales; family Halomonadaceae; genus Halomonas; species Halomonas sp. Ps84H-12. The sequence goes on from NZ_JAMXSJ010000011.1 coordinate 22,892, forward strand.
ATCTTCTGCCGCAAATGCTGCACTTACAGGCTCAGCCGGTGCTGGATGTCGGCGGTGGGTTGGGGCAGCTCTCCGGTTGGTTCGCGGCACGCGGTCACACTGTCAGCATGGCAGAGCCTTCCCACGATATGCTGGCCCACGCTAAGGCGTGGCACGCTGAGCAAGAGGCCGCTGCGGTGTGGCCTCCGGGGCAGCTTCGCTATGTGGAAGCTCCTCTACAGGCGCTGACGAGCCAAGCCCCCGGCCCCTGGCCGCTGATCACCTGCCACGCGGTATTGGAGTGGTTGGGCCATCCTGAGCAAGCGCTGCAAACCCTGGCAACGCTGCTGGCGCCTGGTGGTCAACTCAGCCTGATGGTGTTTAACCGCGACGCGCTGCGCTTTTCTAATGTGGTGAAGGGCAACTATCAAAAAGCCTTGAGTGACCAGTTAGAAGGCAAGGGCAAGCGCCAGCGCTTAACGCCGATCTCCCCAGTTACCCATGATGAAATTTGCCAGTGGGTGGGCCAGAACGGCTTACATATCGAGAGCGTTGCGGGCATCCGTATTTTTCAGGATTACGTGCGCCAGGCCCCTGAGAAGGCAGGCGATCAAGCAACACTGCTGGCGCTTGAAAAGCAGTACTGCCAGCAAGACCCTCATTGGCGCTTAGGCCGCTATTTACTTTATACCGTTACCAAACCTGAGGCTGATGTATGAGTGCACAACTGCCCGCCTGCCAACTGCTTGAACGTTACTATGGGCAGGCCGCCCGGTTATGGCCTGTCGCGCCCCCGGAAGATACATGGCTACTGACCCACTCCACCGCGATGGTGAGCGACAACGTCGCTCTGCGGCAGCAGTGGCAGGCCAGCAGACGCCTAGCCGTTAGCCCTTTCGAGCCGTTCGACTACCTACCCGACGGGCAGGTGGTGCTGTTCTGGCCCAAAGCTCACCAGCTAGGCAAGTGGTGGCTTGAGTGGCTTTGTCACGTGCTGCCTGACAATACGCCGCTCGATATCGTCGGTGAGCACCAAGGGGGCATCAAACGTGTTCCCAAGATGCTGGACGAGCTGGGCATGAGCTGTGACAAGCTCGATAACGCCCGCCGCTGCTCGCTGTTTGCCACCCGAACGGTGAAAAGGGAAGCGCCCGATAGTGCCTGGCAAACCTTTGATGCCCTGGATATGCGCTTAGTGAGCCATCCTGGCGTGTTTGGCCATGGCAAAGTCGACGAGGGAACGCTGCTTCTACTGCAGGCCCTGGAGACGGCGCTGCCGAAAAAACCGCTAAAAGTGCTGGATATGGGCTGCGGCGACGGCATTATCAGCGCCTGGCTGGCTAAACGTGGCCATGCGGTCACGGCTGTCGATGTCAGCGCCTTTGCCGCCGAAGCCTGCCGCCGCACCCTTCATGAAAATGAGCTGAACGGCACGGTGCTGGAGAGCGACGTTTACTCCGCGCTGGAGGGTGAGCGGTTTGATGTGATTATTAGCAACCCGCCATTTCATCAGGAGCGCGATATCAGCTATGGGCCTAGCACGCGTTTGATCGACGAAGCGGCTGAGCACCTTTGCGCAAAAGGGCAGCTCATTTTGGTAGCCAATGCGTTCCTGCCTTACCCTGAGCGGCTGCAGCGTGCCTTGGGTGGCTTTGAAACGCTATCCGATAACCGCCGTTTTCGGGTGTATCGCGCTACTAAATAGCTGTTACGGATGGCCATAGCGAATGGCCGTCACGGTATAGAACGTTTCGCTGTTGGGGGTGAGCACCGTGACGTCGTCATCGACCTCTTTGCCCAGCAGTGCCTTCGCCATGGGAGCATCGATGCTAATCCAGCGCTTTTGGGTATCGAGCTCATCGTGGCCGACGATACGAATATCCAGCGTTTCTCCCTCTTCATCCTCCAAGCTTACGTACGCGCCAAAAAAGATTTTATCTGTGTTAGCGGGCAGACGATCCACTACCTGTAGCTCATCAAGCCGTTTGGTTAAATAGCGGATGCGGGCAATGACCCGGTTTAGCTCCTTTTTGTTATAGGTGTAATCCGCGTTTTCACTGCGGTCTCCAAGGGCTGCGGCTTCGCCCACTTTCGCTGATAGCTCAGGGCGTTTTACCCGCGAAAGGTGATCCAAAATGCCGCGCAGACGGGCGGCACCTTCTGCAGTAATCAAATTGCTTTTAGGCTCTTGGCGAGGATCTTTAGCCGGATCTCGCCAGCGGGTCATGTTGCGACCTTTCATAAGCCAATCTTCTCCTTAAGTGCCTTGTAAGGCTTTCCTACCAGGGCATCAAGCTTACGCTACGGGAAGGTTTTATAACAAAGTCGCGATTATCTGGCGAATCATTCAAACGTTCGTTACATTAACTAGGTAAGCCGATGCTTGGCTTGAAGAGGTTTATAAATACAGTCGTTACAACAACAAACCTGGAGTGACTATGCGCGCTATTCCATTATCTCGCTTATTAATCGCCGCAGCCCTGGGCAGCACGCTGGCCCTGGCGCCTCTCAATGCCTCAGCATTTGAAGGGGAGGTTTTCTCGCTGAAAAACCGCTGGGAGCATACAGTAACGGAAATGCCTGCCAACCAGAGGGAAGAGACGCTAAAAGCGCTCGCCAGCGAAGCCGAACAGCTAGCAAGCCAGCATCCTAATGAAGCCGAGGTACTGATTTGGCAGGGCATTGTGCTGGCCTCTTACGCCCGCGAGCGCGGCGGTTTGGGGGCTTTGGGTACGGCCGGTGACGCTCGTGATGTGCTGGAGCGTGCCATTGAGATCGACCCCACCGGTGGCAACGGCTCGGCCTATGTCACGCTGGGCGCATTATATGACCGTGCCCCAGGTCGCCCGCTGGGATTTGGTAACAGCGATACTGCCGAGCGCATGTTCCAGCGCGCGCTTGAGCTTCGCCCCGACGGCATCGACGTGAACTACTACTACGCGGCGTTTTTAAAAGAAGAGGGCAACACTCAGGCGGCGCGGGAGCATGCCCAGCGCGCGGTGAACGGCACGGCCCGAGAGAATCGCCAAGTGTCAGATGAAGCACTACGACGGGATGCCGAGGCTCTACTCAGCCAGCTCTAACGTAGCCAGTATCCTTTCGATGACGATGACACGCGGTTAATCACCGCATTGGCATTCCCGGTGGGCAGCATTGATAATAGTTCGATTGTTATCATCGGGAGTGCCGTATGGGCCCTACGCTTGGTCGTGATGATGTCGAACTCATCCAACGCGACACCCTTTATCAAGGTTTTTTTCGCCTAGAAGCACTGGAGTTGCGCCACCGGCTGTTTGAAGGCGGCTGGAGCGCTACTATGCGCCGAGAAGTGCATAACCGTTTCGATGCAGTGGGTGTGCTACTGTACGACCCGCACCGTGATGCCCTGGTACTCATCGAACAGTTTCGCGCTGGGGCAATTGACGACCCGACCTCCCCCTGGAAATTAGAACTTGTGGCAGGCTTGGTAGATAAGGATGAATCCCTGGAAGACGTAGCCCGTCGCGAAGCCATGGAAGAAGCGGGTTGCCAAGTGGGACAATTAACCAAGTTGCATACCTACTACCCAAGCCCGGGTGCCTGCAACGAACGGGTGACGCTCTTTTGCGGGTTGGTGGATACTCACGGCTTAGGCGGTGTGTATGGGGTCGAAGATGAGCACGAAGATATCCGCGTGCACATTGTAACGTTTACCACCGCTTGGGAACTCCTAGAGCAGGGAAGACTCGACAACGCCATGTGTTTGATTGGGCTGCATTGGCTGGCGGGGCAGCGGGCATCGCTGCGTGCTGCGTCTCAACGCGCCGCCCTCTCGAATACTGACGCCAAGCGAACCCAGTAAGGAGTCATCATGGCAAGAGCCGCCTACGTCACCGATTTAAAAACCCTGCAGGGCGAATGCAGTGCGAACTATCTGCGTCTGCTGCGCTTGGTAGGGGGTATGGAGAGCGGTCAGCGCCGTGATATCGCACTACGCAGCGACCATCAGCACTTTGGTGACCTGCATTTAGCGATACTGCAGGAAGCGCCCTATACCACCCTGGTAGAAGTGACCCAGAGCGGGCCGCTGGACGCAGTGATCGAAGGCCCGCGCATGCGCGTACATCTCTACCATGATGTGCGTATGGCGGAAGTGGTCGACTTTCAACGCGAGCGCCATTTTAGCGGCCGCTATCGCTACCCCAATGCCCGCATGCACCAGCCGGATGAAAAGCTGCAGCTCAACTGCTTCCTGGGTGAGTGGTTGGCCCACGGGCTGGCCCACGGCCATGCTGTGGACATGCCCGAATTGCGTTGATGGAATGTCGTTAATGGAGCTACTGTCATGAGGCTGATTCAAATCACCGATTCCCATCTTTATGCCGATAAGCAGGCACGCTCCCGGGCGGGAATTCCCTGGCAGCAGTTTCAGCGTGTGCTGGAGGCTGTGATTACTGAGCGACCCGATGTCGTCGTGTTCACGGGTGATATCAGTCAGGATGAAACCGCCGCTTCCTACGCCCTTGCTTGCGAGGCGCTTTCGGCGCTGCCATGCCCGTGGTTCTGGATTGCTGGCAACCATGACCAGCCAGAGCTGATGGCCGCCGAACATCCGCTGTTAGAGGAAGTGGACTTGGAGCAGTGGCGCTTACTGCTGCTCAGCACCCAGGTAGTGGGCAAGCCCCACGGCGAGCTGGGGAGTGCTGCCTTAAGCGCTTTGGCAGAACGGCTTGAGCAAGACGACCGGCCAACCCTTATTGCCATGCACCACCCGCCTGTGGACGTAGGTGCTGCCTGGATGGATGCCATTGGCTTGCAAGACCGCGACGCTTTTTGGCAGTTACTCAGTGCCTATCCGCAGGTGAAAATGATCCTGTTTGGCCATGCTCACCAAGCCTACGCCCAGCATCATCAAGCAGCTGGCACCGATATTGGTGTCTACGGTTGCCCCGCCATGGCTGACCAGTTTTTGCCGGGAGCGGAGCAGTTTGCCATCGATGAAGCCTCACGCCCTGGCTATCGTGTGGTCGATTTCAACGCTCACGAGTGGCAGACCTGGATTGAGCGTGTGGTTGTCTAAAGAGTCTGTTAGGCGTTATAGGTATAAAAAGATAGTTATTAATTCTTTTGGGTTATTATTGGCATAGCGTTACCCTACCCATAAAAGCAAGCACCGTTTTGTGAGGGAGTAGGTAATGAACCAGTTTTCTGCGCCGTCGGCGGCGACGCAAGAGGTGCCTATTGCACCGGATGCCGCCCGACTGACCCACCTGAAGCAGCTCGAAGCCGAGTCGATCCATATCATCCGGGAAGTGGCGGCTGAGTTCAGCAACCCGGTGATGATGTACTCCATCGGTAAAGACTCCTCGGTGATGCTGCACCTAGCGCGTAAAGCCTTTTACCCTGGCACGCCGCCGTTTCCGTTGATGCACGTGGACACCACCTGGAAATTCCGCGAAATGATCGCTTTCCGCGACCGTATGGCGGAAGAGGCGGGCATGGAGCTGATTGTGCACACCAACGAAGAGGGGCGGGCAGCTAACATCAACCCCTTTGATCACGGTAGCGCGAAGTATACTGACATTATGAAAACCCAGGCGCTCAAGCAGGCGCTGGATAAGTATGGGTTTGATGCTGCCTTCGGCGGTGCGCGTCGTGACGAAGAAGCCTCCCGTGCCAAAGAGCGCGTCTACTCCTTCCGCGACAAGTACCACCGTTGGGATCCCAAAAATCAGCGCCCTGAGCTTTGGAACGTCTATAACGCCAAGGTCAATAAAGGCGAATCGATTCGCGTCTTCCCGCTTTCCAACTGGACCGAGCTGGATATTTGGCAGTACATCTACCTTGAGTCGATTCCGATTGTGCCGCTGTACTACTCCGCCAAACGTCCTGTGGTTGAGCGCGACGGTATGCAGATCATGGTAGACGATGACCGCCTTCCTTTAGCCCCAGGCGAGGTGCCGGAGGAGAAGTGGGTACGTTTTAGAACCCTGGGCTGCTACCCGCTCACCGGCGCGGTGGAATCCACGGCAGCAACGCTACCGGAAATTATCCAAGAGATGCTGTTGACCAAAACCAGTGAGCGCAGCGGCCGTGCCATCGACCACGATCAGGCCGGCTCCATGGAGAAGAAAAAGCGTGAGGGGTACTTCTAATGGCGCACCAATCAACATTAATTGCCGATAACATCGAGCAATACCTGCACGAGCACGAAAACAAGGATCTGCTGCGCTTTATTACCTGTGGTAGCGTCGACGATGGTAAATCTACGCTCATCGGGCGGATGCTTCACGACTCCAAGATGATCTTTGAAGATCAGCTGGCGGCGATCACCAAGGCCTCTAAAACCAGCGGCACTACAGGGGATGCGGTGGATCTTGCGTTGTTGGTAGACGGCCTGCAATCGGAGCGCGAGCAGGGCATCACCATCGATGTGGCCTACCGTTTCTTCTCGACGGAGAAGCGCAAGTTCATCATTGCCGACACCCCTGGGCACGAGCAGTACACCCGTAACATGGCGACCGGTGCCTCCACCGCAAGCTTGGCGATTATTCTGATCGACGCGCGCTACGGCGTGCAGACCCAGACACGCCGCCACAGCTTCATTGCCGACCTACTGGGCATTCAGCACTTGGTGATTGCGGTCAATAAGATGGATTTGGTGGGCTTCTCAGAAGCGCGCTTTAACGAGATTGTCGAGGAGTACCGGGCGTTCGCTAAGAACCTGAAAGCCCCGGATATCCGCTTCGTGCCGATATCAGCACTCAACGGCGACAACGTAGTCAACCCCAGCGAGCAAACGCCCTGGTACTTTGACGATAGTCAGCGCTACGAAGGCAAAACGCTGATTGAGCTGCTGGAAAGCGTCGAAATCAGCCGCGATCAAAACCTCACCGACCTGCGTTTGCCGGTACAGTACGTTAACCGCCCCAACCTGGATTTCCGCGGCTATTGCGGCACCCTGGCGGCCGGTGTCCTGCGCCCAGGGCAAGCGGTGAAGGTCCTGCCTTCCGGTAAAACGTCCCGCGTGGCACGCGTGGTCACCTTTGATGGCGATTTAGACGCGGCGTATCCAGGCCAAGCGATTACCGTCACTCTGGAAGATGAGATTGATATCTCCCGTGGCGACTGGATCGTGAGCGCCGATGCTGAAATTCCGCTCTCTAACGTGTTCAACGCTGATATCGTGTGGATGCATGAAGACGCTCTCACGCCCGGCAAGCTCTACGACATCAAGCTCGCCACCCGCGACTTAGCGGGGCAGGTGAGTGCCATTGAGTACCAGATCGACGTTAATACGCTGGAAAAGCACGCTACCGATTCACTGGGGCTGAACGCCATCGCCCGCTGCGAGGTGGAGTTAACGGCGTCCATTCCGGTAGACGACTACCGTACTAGCCCGGGTACCGGCAGTTTTATCGTGATTGACCGTTTGACCAATGTGACGGTAGGTGCCGGTATGATTCGCGGCGTGGCTAACGCCCGTGAACAGGCCGCTACCACCGATTGGGCCGCCTTTGAGCGTGACCTGAACGCGCTGGTACGCAAGCACTTCCCCCATTGGGAAGCGAAGGATGTTCGCGAATTGCTAAGCCGCTGAGCTGACGTCGCGTTATCTAAATCATAATCCTAAAATTATAGCCATAAAACAAGGCCTGCTGCACTTGGTGCAGCAGGCCTTGTTGCGTTTGCCTCAGTGGCGGTGTATGCCAATACCGCCAAAGGCTCTTCTGCAAAAGACTACTTGGCGTTAGGGAAAAACAGCTGTTGGCCGCCTACCTCGAAGTCAGCAATCGCCTGCTGACCCTCCTCAGAGACGAGCCACTGGTGCCACTGAGCGGCTAAATCATGCTTTAAGTGCGGGTGGCGTTCTTCCGAGAGCAGCAGGCTGCCGTACTGGTTAAACAGCGCTTCGTCACCTTCGAACAGCAGCGTGAGGTTTTGCGGATTATCGAACGCGACCCAGGTGGCGCGGTCGGTAAAGGTGTAGGCGTCCATACCCGCAGCGGTGTTTAGGGTCGGGCCCATGCCACTGCCCAGCTCGCGGTACCAGTCGCCTTGGGGTGTCACGCCCGCATCTTCCCACAAACGCAGTTCGGCGCGGTTCGTGCCGCTGTCATCGCCTCGTGAGGCAAATGGTGACCCGCTCTCGGCGATACGCGCAAAGGCGTCTGCCACGCTCTCGCTGTCGCTAATGCCTGCCGGGTCGTCGCTGGGGCCTACGATCACGAAGTCGTTATACATGACGTCTAAACGCTCCGTGGCGTAACCGTCCGCCACGAACTGCTCCTCGCCTGCCGTATCGTGTACCAGTAGGCTGTCAGCATCACCACGGCGGCCGATCTCAAATGCTTGCCCGGTGCCGACGGCCACCACGCGCACGTCGATGCCGGTGGCCTCGGTGAACGTGGGGATAATGGCATCGAACAGCCCTGAGTTCTCGGTGGACGTCGTGGAGGCGAGGGTAATGAAGTCGTCATCCGCGAGTGGCGAAGCACTCCAGGCCAAGGCGGTCGTGCATACGCTGGCGGTGATAAGCGTGGTCGTTGTCTTCACGGTCTGCTCCTTTGGGTGTTGTTCAACGCTGATTGGGGGTCACCAAACCAGTTCGCCCCGGATAAACGCCCTGGCCTGCGAGGAGGTCGGGGTGTCGAAAAATCGCTCGGCGCTGGTGTGCTCCAGCACCTGGCCGCCGTACATAAACAGCACATCGTCGGCGAGCCGCTTCGCCTGATGCAGGTCGTGGGTCGTCATGACGATGCGCGTGCCGCTTTGGTGAAACTCGTTCACGGCATCTTCCACCGCCTTAATGGCGGCGGGATCAAGGGCGGAGGTGGGTTCATCCAAAAACAGCACGGAAGGGGTTAACAGCCAAGCGCGGGCCAGGGTGAGCCGCTGCTGCTCGCCGCCAGACAGCACCCGCGCGGGGCGCTTGGCCAGAGCTGCTAAGCCGAACTTCTCCAGTGCCTGCCAGGCGAGTGCTTTACGCTCCCGGCGAGGCACGCGTTTGACGGCCAGGGCGTAGATCAGATTATCGATCACCGAGCGACGCAGCAGCACCGGTCGCTGAAACACCATGGCCTGCACGGGAGGTGCGCCTTCCCAGCTAACGTGGCCGCTGCTAGGGCGGAGTAGACCGTGAGCCAAACGCATGAACAGACTTTTACCCGCCCCGTTAGGCCCCATGATCAGCGTGCGCTGACAGCCAGACAGCGTGAGCGTGGTGGGCACCAACAAGGCGTGACCACGATGGGTAAAGCTTGCCTGCTGAAAGTGCAGGGCTGGCACATCGGCCATTGAGGTGAAAGAGGAGGTGAGCGGTGCGTTCATCCTAACCGCCTCTTGGCCGCTTCACTGACCGCATGGGCCAGCGCATTAATGAGGGTGACCAGCGTCAGCAGTACGATGCCTAGCCCGAGCGCCAGGGGAAGATCCCCCTTGCTGGTCTCCAGCACGATGCTGGTGGTCATCACCCGAGTCACGCCGTCGATATTGCCGCCGACGATCATCACCGCGCCCACTTCGGCGCTGGCCCGGCCAAAGCCCGCTAGAATCACCGTCAGCAGGCCAAAGCGCGCATCCCACAGTAGGGTGGGCATCATGCGTAGCTGGGTCAGCCCCAGCGAACGTAGCTGCTCGGCGTACTCATGGTGCAGGGCTTCCACCTGCTGGCGCGTCAGCGCAGCGATAATGGGAAACACTAGGATGACTTGAGCAATTACCATGGCACTGGGCGTGAACAGCAGCCCAAACGAGCCTAGTGGTCCTGCCCGGGAGAGCAGCAAATAGACACATAGCCCCGCCACGACCGGCGGTAGCCCCATCAGTGCATTGAGTACGACGATCAGTCCGTTACGTCCAGGAAAACGCCATAGGGCGAGCGCCGCTCCCACTGGCAGCGCCAAGGCGCTGGCGATTAGCACGGCGACCAGCGACACCTGTAAAGAGAGCACCACGATGTCGATCAAATCTGAGTCCATGCCCAGAATCAGCGCGAGCGCCGTATAAAAAGGGTTATCACTTGCTGACATAAGTACCTGATGTAGAAGCGTTGGGTCGCGCACATGCCAGTGCGATGGCCACGGAAGAAACGGGTGAGCAAAGTGTATTCAGTAGGCTGCATAGTGTACGTTTACTTGATGTTATGCATTGGCTACTGAAATATATGCAGCCATACGCAGCTAAATGCAGGGTGAGCGATGCCAAACGACTATTTGACTACCGCTGAGGTGGCGGATTATCTGCGTTTGAAAGAGCGCAAGGTGTACGACCTGGTGCGTCAGGGCCATATCCCCTGCAGCCGTGCGACGGGAAAGCTGCTGTTTCCTCGACAGCATATTGATATGTGGGTGCTTAGCCACTTGGAAGGCGACCAGGCGCAGCGGCAGCCGCCTCCGCCGGTATTGGCGGGCAGCCAAGACCCGCTGCTGGAGTGGGCTGTGCGAGAGAGCGGGAGTGACTTGGCCTCGTTGTGTCAAGGCAGTGGCGACGGCGTGCGCCGCTTGCTGAAAGGCAGGGCGATGCTAGCGGGGATCCATCTGCTCGACGCGGCTTCTGGGCGCTATAACGAACCTGCTGCGTTGGGCCTAGGCGGAGTGCGCGATCTGATCGTGCTGCACTGGGCCACGCGCCGCCAGGGGCTACTCTTGGCGCCGGGGAATCCATTGGACATTCGGACGGTGGGCGACATTGCCAAGCGCAAAGCCATGCTTGCCCACCGCCAGCCGGGCGCAGGGGCCGCGCAGCTCATGAACTGCTTGCTGCAGCAGGCGGGCGTTGCGCCCGAAGCGCTGAGATGGGCGGCCCATCCCGCGCTCAGCGAAGACGACTTAGCGCTGACTATTGCCCAAGGTGAAGCCGATGTTGGGCTGGGGATGGAGTCTGCCGCGCAACGCCAGCAGCTGGACTTTATCCCGCTGGTGGAGGAGTCGTTTGATCTGGTGATGCATCGTCGCAGCTACTTTGAGCCTGCCGTCCAAGCCTTGTTTGAATTTGCCAGAGAGCCCCGGTTTGCCCAGCGTGCGAGTACGCTAAGGGGGTATGATGTGAGCCAGCTAGGTCGCGTGTTGTACAACGCTTAAGCGCGTAGCGACTAGTCTGATTCGGTCTCTACGCTTGACGATTGTATAAGATGCGCCACACTGGAGAGGTGTTGTAGACGTAACCTCATCACGAAAAGATCATCACGAAAAGGAGAGCACGATGAATCAAGCACTGAATGGTAAACGTGTTGCTATTTTAGCCACCGACGGTTTTGAAGAGTCCGAGCTGAGCGTACCTCGCGCGGCGCTCCAAAAAGAGGGTGTTGAAGTGCATATTGTCTCGCCGGAAGGCAAGGGCATTCGCGCTTGGGCAGAAACCGACTGGGGCGATACCTACGAGGCCGACAAGGCACTGGCAGACGTTAGCGAGTCCGACTACCACGCCCTGGTACTCCCCGGCGGCCTGTTCAACCCTGACGAGTTGCGCCTGAACGAAGATGCCCTGAGCTTTGTAAAAGCGTTCTTCCAGGCGGGCAAGCCCGTCGCCGCCATTTGCCACGCGCCGTGGATTTTGATTAACGCTGGCGTGGTCGAAGGGCGCAAGATGACCTCCGTGCTGAGTGTCGCCCAAGACCTGCGCAATGCCGGTGTGAACTGGGTGGATGAGCCGGTAGTGGTCGACAGTGGCCTCGTGACCAGCCGCACACCCAAAGACCTGGATGCCTTCAACGCCAAGCTGCTGGAAGAGCTGCAGGAAGGGCGCCACTCGGGTCAGCACGCTTAATGGCGTGGTATCACCAGTGGGCAAGCTTTGCCAAAAGGCTTGCCCACGTTGTTGCAAAACCGATGAAGCGGGACAGTGGCCGCAGCGGGATGATGGTGCACCCCTACCGCGGTTACGGTTCCCAGCGGGAAATCTTTGTGATGGGCCGGGTGTTCCGCCAAGCGGCACTCGGCCGTGCCATTCCTAGGCGGGGCATGCTGCGTGATACGGCCGATGTGGCCCGGCGTGTTTTCCGTCGTGGGCTGTCCGGTGCCAAAGTAGAGATCCGCGTGGGTGATAACGAGCTGTGCATGACCACCGACCGAGATGGCTACTTTGATGCCCACCTGCCGATTAGTACGCCTTTGCCGGTCGATGTTTCCTGGCATCGCGCTGATATTTTGGTACATGCCAAGGGGCACCCTCCGATTCGTACCAGCGTAGAAGTGTATGTACCGCCCCCGGAAGCGGACCTACTGGTCATCAGCGATATCGACGATACGGTGATGTTCACCGGCGTGGCGGAAAAGCTCAAAATGCTTTACCGACTGTTTGTGCGCAAGCCTCACCGACGGACGGCGTTTCCCGGTGTAGCATCGCTCTATCAGGCGCTTTACCGTGGGCAGACCGAAAAGGCCGAGCGGCCGATTCTTTATGTCTCCCGTGGCCCTTGGGCCATTTATGAAATGTTGGAAGCTTTCTTCCAAATCAACCGGATTCCAGTGGGTCCTATTCTGTTTTTACGGGAGTGGGGGATCTCCTGGCGCAAGCCTTGGCCCCGTCGAGCGGAGGATCATAAGCGTGACCTGATCGACCGCATGTTGGCGCTGTATGATGACATGCCCTGCATTTTGATTGGCGATAGCGGCCAGCATGATCCAGAAGTCTACACGGAGGTCGTTAAAGCTTATCCGGATCGGATCAAAGCGATTTATATTCGCCGCGTCGACAGCGACCCCCAGCGGGAAGCCGCCATTCAGCGTCTGCGCGATGAGTTAGCCCATACCGATTGTGAGCTGGTCTTGGCCGTAGATAGCATTTTGATGGCAGAGCATGCCCACGCTAAAGGCTATATCTCCGCACGCGGGCTGCAAGCGGTTCAGCGCGACGTCGAAGCCCATCGTAACGAGCCTGACTAAGCTGTGTTCCCCCCGCCTTTCGTGGTAAAAATGAGCGTTGATGTCTCTCTTACTTGGCGGGTTCCGGTGTTGTGATGCTCATCCTCTTAATTGTGCTGGCGTTGGCTATTTTTGTGCTGCCCAACCTATGGGCAAAATGGGTATTAAAGCGCCATACCCGAGGGCGTGATGATTACCCAGGTACCGGTGCGGAATTGGCCAAACATCTGCTGCGCCGTATGGGTGTGGAGGGAGTGCGAGTAGAACGCACCGAGCAGGGCGACCACTACGATCCCGAAGCCCGTTGTGTGCGCTTGGCGCCTGATCACTACGATGGCCGTTCGCTCACGGCAGTCACCGTTGCTGCCCATGAGGTGGGCCATGCCATTCAGCACCATGAGGGTTATGCGCCGCTGCTGGCCCGTAGCCGTTTGGTGCGAGTGGCTCAAAAAGCAGAAAAGCTGGGGGCTATTTTAATGATGGCCGCGCCGTTTCTGTTCCTGCTGACGCGGCTACCTGGTGGACTTGCGATGATTATCGTTATGGCGGTGATTAGCTTCGGCACCGCCGCGCTGGTGCATCTGGTCACGCTGCCGGTGGAGTTCGATGCTAGCTTTAACCGTGCGCTGCCACTGCTAAAAGAGTACGTGCCCCCCTACGACATGCCCGGTGCCCGCCACGTGCTCACCGCCTGCGCCTTTACCTATGTGGCCGCGTCGCTAGCCAGCGTGATGAACCTGGGCCGCTGGCTGGTGATTTTAAGGCGCTGATTTAAAAATACTGATTTAAAAGTACTGGTTTAAAAGTACTGGTTTAAAAGTACTGGTTTAAAAGTGCTGGGCGTCCATCACTCACTATTCCGGCTTGTTTGCCAGAATCACCGCGCGGCGTGGGGCAGGGTAGCCTTCAATGGTGCGGGTGCGGTCATTTGGGTCGAGGAAGTCCGCCAGCGACTGATAGGTCATCCACTCGGTGGAACGCTGCTCGTCCAGCGTGGTGACTGCTTCATCCACTACGCGCACGTTGGTGAAGCCGCAGCGCTCCAGCCAGTGGCACAGGGCTTTGGAGGAGGGCAGAAAGTAGACGTTGGGCATCGCGGCGTAGCGCTCGCCGGGCACGAACACGGTTTGCTCATCGCCTTCTACCACCAGCGTTTCCAGCACCAGCTCGCCGCCGGGGGCCAGCGCGCCTTTTAGCTGTTGCAGGTGCTCAAGGGGCGAAGGGCGGTGGTACAGCACGCCCATGGAGAACACCGTGTCGAAGAAGCCCAGGTTTTCCGGCACGTCCTCGATACCCACTGGCAGAAACTGTGTGCGGCCTTCATCGGCGTTGCCGACAAAGTGGCGCACCGCCTGAAACTGCCAGTAAAAGCGTGGCGAAGGGTCAATCACCAACACGAAAGCCGCGCCTGCGCCTGCCATCCGCCAGGCGTGGTAGCCGCTGCCACCGCCCACGTCCAGCACTTTGCGGTACTTCAACGGCGCGAGATGCGGCGCGACGCGTTGCCATTTCCAGTCAGAGCGCCACTCGGTGTCGATTTCGATACCACCCAGGTTGAACGGTCCTTTACGCCACGGGGCCAGCTTGCGCAGCAGATTGAAGCACTGGCGCTGCTGGCTGTCGGTGAGATCGATGTCTACCGTCAGCGTGTCGCTGTTTAGATCCACACGGCGCTCTTCCGGCAATGGCGGCAGCTTGGCCACGGCTTTTTCCCAGGCGGAGAGGTCGCCGTGGCGCTGGCGGTCCAGCCCGCTGGCGAGATGATCGGGGAGTTTAGCCAGCCACGGCGTCAGCGAGGCATCCTGGGCGGCTTGGTCCAGAAACGCTTGATACAGCACGCGGTGATCGTCGGGGAGTAGCGCCACCTTAACCCTCCTTGAAAGCGATCAGCGAGGTGAAGTTCAGGTACTGGAACCAGGTCATGGAGCGGGGAAAGCCCGCCAGCGACAAACGCTCGTGCAGTGCATCCAGCGTGTCAGGAATCAGCACGTTCTCAAGCGCGGTGCGCTTTTGACTGATCTCCATATCGCTGTAGCCGTTAGCACGCTTGAAGTCGTGATAGCGTTCGACCCGCCAAGCGTTATCGCGCTCGTCGGCATCGACGGTCTTTTCCGACAAGATCAGCACGCCGCCGGGCTCGAGCGTGTCGTAAAGCCGCTTGAGCAGGGCATCTCGGTCGGCGGGAGGCAGAAACTGCAGCGTGAAGTTGAGAATGATCATCCCCGAAGGCGCGTACGCGTAGGTACGAATATCGGCTTCTTCCACCTGCATGGAGTGCTCGGGGCACTCATCGAGAAAGGTCTGCTTGGCTCGGGCGGCCATGGCCGGGGAAAGGTCGATACCGGTATAGCGGAACGCATCGGCGGGCAGCGCGCCTGCCAGGGCGAGTCCGGATGCGCCCAGCGAGCAGCCCAGATCATAAACATGGGCGCCGTGGCGCAGATGGCGTTTGGCAATCAGGCTCAGCATACCCAGAATTTGGCCGTAGCCGGGCACCGAGCGGCGGATCATATCGGGGAAGCACGCGACCACCTGTTCATCAAAGGAGAACCTAGCCACCTTGTCTAGGGGTGTTGAAAAGATAGCGTCGCGGTAAGATGCATCACTCATGGGCAAGCCAGGATGGTTAATGAGGCTGCGTAGTTTACGCGCCCTTGTTAATACAGAACAGACCTGATGAACACAGATTCCTGCCTCACGGAACGACGCCACAGGAGAAGGCACATGGCTTCAGCAACAGCAACTCCCGATACGCTACCCGCTTGGCAAACGCTCTCACAGCACGCCCAGGCGCTTAAACATGTCCACTTGAAAAACCTGTTTGGGGATGACCCTGGCCGTTGGCAGCACTTTACGCGTCAGGTGGCGGGGCTCACTCTCGATCTTTCCAAGCAGCGTTGGGACGACGATACGCTGGAGCATCTGCTGGCGCTGGCCCAAGAGGCGGGAGTGCCCGGGGCCATCGAGGCGCTGCTGAGCGGTAAGCGGGTGAACGTCAGTGAGAACCGCCCAGCGCTGCATACTGCGCTGCGTTTGCCCGCAGATGCCCACTTGGAAGTCGAGGGTGAAGATATTGTGGGGGCCGTGCATGACAGCTTGGCGCAGATGGAGCGGCTGGTGCAGCGGCTACACGCAGGCCAGTGGCGCGGAGCCACCGGCAAGCCCATCCGCCACGTAGTGAATTTGGGGGTGGGAGGTTCGGATTTAGGGCCGCTGATGGTTACCCATGCCCTCGCGGATTACCGCCCCAGTGATATTCACCCGGTGGAGGTGCATTTTGCCTCCACGATGGATGGCTCCCAACTGGCGGACTACCTCAGCCGGTTCAACCCTGAAACCACGCTGTTTGTGCTCTCGTCTAAGTCGTTCACCACCATTGATACGCTCTCCAACGCCAACACGGCCCGCGACTGGCTCATCGGGCGGCTTACACAGCACGCCGACCTGCCAGAAGCCAGCCCCCATGCCAAACCGATCAGCGCAGAGCTGATTGTGCGCCAGCACTTTATTGGTGTATCGGCCAGCCCTGACAAGATGAGCGAGTGGGGGATTACCCCGGACCACCAGCTGATGTTCTGGGAGTGGGTCGGCGGGCGCTACTCGCTGTGGGGCACCATTGGGCTGCCGATTGCGTTGGTAATTGGCATGGAGAACTTCCGCGAACTGTTGGCGGGCGCCCATGCCATGGATAGCCACTTCCGCGATGCACCGCTGGAGGACAATCTGCCGGTGTTACTGGGCTTGGCAGGTATCTGGAACGTTAACTTTTTGGATATTCGCGCTCACTCGATTCTGCCCTACGACGGGCGGCTTGAGTACTTTGCCGCCTATCTTGAGCAGTTGGAGATGGAGTCCAATGGCAAATCGGTGACGCGCCAGGGCCAAGCGGTGAACTACTCCACCTGCCCGGTGCTGTGGGGCCAGTTGGGCCCTAATGCCCAGCATGCGTTTTATCAACTGCTTCACCAGGGCACGCAGCCGGTGGTGTGCGATTTTATCGCGCCGCTTAAGCGTTACGATGAGGTCGAAAATCTGGATACCCGCCGCCATTTGAAGTCGCAGCATCGCTTGGCGCTGGCCAACTGTTTTGCCCAGTCCCGTGTGCTGATGTTGGGCGACGATGCGCTGGAAGAGGATGGCCCTCGCCCCGAACACAAGCGCTACCGGGGTAATCAGCCCTCTTCAACGGTGCTGCTGGATAAGCTCACGCCTGCCACGCTAGGGTCGTTGATAGCGCTGTATGAACACAAAGTCTTCGTGCAGGCCGTGATTTGGGACATTAACCCCTTTGACCAGTGGGGCGTCGAGCTAGGCAAGCAGATTGCCACCGATACCCAGGCAATTATCGACGGGGAAGGTGATATTGGCCGCATGGACGCCTCTAGCCGCGGGCTGATTGAAGCGTTTTGGGCCGCAGAGCAGCAGTAGGACGCCCAACTCATATGGCTGGATATACAGCTTTTTGCTTTTCCGCTATCCTGTGTACCTTTATGCGCGGTCTCTTCCGGTGTGCCTCTCGCGTTGATAGGACTAGTGACTGCCTTTGTACGGCACCCAACCAGGCCGCCTGTGCGCTTTTGTTCAGTACGTTTTTTCAGGAACCGACGTTACATGACCCAGTTTGATGCCTCCCAGTACGGCGCGAGTTCGATCGAGGTTCTCTCAGGCCTCGAGCCGGTGCGAAAGCGTCCCGGTATGTATACCGATACCTCACGTCCCAATCACCTCGCCCAAGAGGTCATCGACAACAGTGTCGACGAGGCGCTGGCGGGTCATGCTTCGAGCATCAGCGTGGTGCTTCACAGCGACGGAGCCATCGAAGTCCAGGATAACGGCCGCGGCATGCCGATCGACCTGCACCCGGAACACGGCGTCTCCGGGGTCGAGCTCATCCTGACCAAGCTTCACGCGGGCGGTAAGTTCTCCTCGACGAGCTACCGGTTCTCGGGTGGCCTTCACGGCGTGGGCGTCTCGGTGGTCAATGCGCTGTCTCGACGGTTGGAAGTCGAAGTGACCCGCGACGGTGCCCGCCACGCCATTGCCTTCGAGCACGGCGAAAAGGTCGAAGAGCTGCATGAAATCGGCAAAGCCGCCAAACGTGCCACCGGCACCCTGGTACGCTTCTGGCCCGACGAAAGCTACTTCGACAGCCCGAAGCTCGCGCTATCCAAACTGAAGCACCTGCTGCGCGCCAAAGCGGTGCTTTGCCCAGGGCTCTCGGTCACCCTGGTCGAGCCGGATGGCACCAAAACCGAGTGGGCCTACGCCGATGGCCTGCGCGACTATCTGGCCGAAGCCACCGATGGCTATGAGGTGCTGCCCAAGGAGCCGTTTGTAGGCCACTTCAGTGACGACGAGCACGGCGTGGACTGGGCCATTCAGTGGCTGCCGGAAGGTGGCGAGGCGCTCCTCGAAAGTTACGTCAACCTCATTCCCACGCCCCAGGGTGGCACCCACGTCAATGGTTTTCGGTCCGGCCTGCTAGACGCTCTGCGGGAGTTCTGTGAATACCGCAGCCTGCTGCCCCGTGGCATCAAGCTCACCGCCGATGATTTGTGGGAGCGTGCTTCCTTCGTGCTTTCGGTGAAAATGCTTGACCCACAGTTTGCCGGCCAAACGAAAGAGCGACTTTCTTCGCGCACCATTGCCGGGTTTGTATCAGGCGTGGTGAAAGACGCCTTCTCGCTGTGGCTGAATCATCATATCGAGCAGGCCGAGCAGCTAGCGGAGATGGTGATCAGCGCAGCCCAGCAGCGTCAGAAGAAATCGAAGAAGGTCGCGCGGAAGAAAGTGACCTCCGGCCCGGCACTGCCCGGCAAACTGGCGGACTGCTCTGGCCAGGACCCAGCGCTGAGTGAGCTGTTTTTGGTAGAAGGTGACTCGGCAGGCGGCAGTGCCAAGCAGGCGCGTAATCGCGACACCCAAGCCATCCTGCCTCTGCGCGGGAAGATCCTCAATACGTGGGAAGTCGAAACCCACGATATCTATGGCTCTCAAGAAGTTCACGACATTGCCGTGGCGATTGGTGCTGACCCGGGCAGCGCCGACCTCGAAAAGCTGCGCTATCACAAGATCTGCATCCTCGCGGATGCCGACTCCGACGGGCTGCATATCGCCACGCTGCTCTGCGCGCTGTTCGTCAAACACTTCCCCGCCCTTGTCGATGCCGGGCATGTCTTCGTTGCCATGCCGCCGCTGTACCGGATTGATCTGGGGAAAGAGGTGCATTACGCCCTGGATGAGAGCGAGAAAGCCGCCATTTTGAAACAGTTAGCGAAAAAACGCGGCACGCCCAACGTCCAGCGCTTCAAGGGCCTGGGTGAAATGAGCCCGCTACAGCTGCGCGAAACCACCATGGCCGTGGAAACCCGCCGTCTCGTTCAGCTCACGCTGGACGAAGGAGATGGCACTCTGGAAATGATGGACATGCTGCTCGCCAAAAAGCGCGCCAGCGACCGTAAAAAGTGGTTAGAAGATTACGGCAACCTCGCAGACATAGAGGTATAACCCCCGATGACCATGGATATTCAGGTAGCGGAGGGCGACGTCGAGCGTCTGTCCCTACGCGATTACACCGAAAAAGCGTACCTCGACTACTCGATGTACGTCATTCTAGACCGCGCCTTACCCAACATTGGCGATGGCATGAAGCCCGTTCAGCGGCGGATCATCTACGCCATGCGCGAGCTGGCGCTGCATGCCAATGCCAAGTACAAAAAGTCGGCGCGTACCGTCGGTGACGTACTGGGTAAGTTTCACCCCCACGGAGACAGCGCCTGTTACGAAGCCATGGTGTTGATGGCGCAGTCGTTCAGCTACCGCTACCCGCTGGTGGATGGCCAGGGTAACTGGGGTAGTCCCGACGACCCGAAATCCTTCGCGGCGATGCGCTACACCGAGGCCAAGCTCTCCAAATTTGCCGAAGTGCTGCTCAGCGAGCTGGGCCAGGGCACCGTGGAGTGGGCGCCGAACTTCGATGGCACCATGCAAGAGCCTGTAGTACTGCCCGCGCGGTTGCCCCACGTGCTGCTCAACGGCGGCACCGGTATTGCGGTGGGCATGGCGACCGATATTCCGCCCCATAACGTCTCGGAAGTGGTGGAAGCCACTTGCCACCTGCTGCGTCATCCCGAGGCCACCACGACGGATTTGATGGCGTTCGTGCCTGCACCGGATTTCCCGACGGATGCAGAAATCATCACGCCGAAAGCGGATCTGCGTAAGCTCTATGAGACTGGCCGAGGCTCGGTCAAATTACGCGCCCGCTATGTACGTGAAGACGCCAATATCGTCATTACTGCCGTGCCTTATCAGGTCAGCGGTGCCAAAGTATTGGAGCAAATCGCCGCGCAAATGCAGGCGAAAAAGCTGCCTATGGTGGCCGACCTGCGCGATGAATCGACCCATGAAGAGCCGACCCGCTTGGTGATTGAGCCACGTTCGAGCCGTGTGGATGTCGAAGCGCTGATGGCGCACCTGTTTGCCACTACGGATCTGGAAAAGAACGTGCGGGTGAACATGAACGTGATCGGCCTAGATGGCCGCCCACGGGTGATGCCGCTGACCGATATGCTGGGTGAGTGGCTGCGGTTTCGCCGTGCCACCGTGCGTCGCCGCCTTGAGCACCGTTTAGGCAAAGTGGAAGATCGCCTGCATATTTTAGAAGGCCTACTGACCGCTTACCTGAATATTGATGAGGTGATCCGCATCATCCGCGAAGAGGATGAGCCCAAGCCTGCCCTGATGAGCGCCTTTGGCCTGACCGAGCGTCAGGCTGAAGCGATCCTTGAACTGCGTCTGCGCCATCTTGCCAAGCTGGAAGAGATGAAGATTCGCGGCGAGCAGGATGAGCTGGAAAAAGAGCGTAAAACCCTGCAGGGGCTGCTGGGTAGCGAAGCCAAGCTCACCACGCTGATCGAGAAAGAGATCCGCGCAGCGGGTAAAGAGCACGGCGACGAACGCCGTTCGCCGCTGGTGGAGCGCAGCGAGGCTAAAGCGCTCTCCGAGGTGGAGTTGCTAGGTGCCGACCCGATTACCGTCGTGCTGTCGGATAAAGGCTGGATTCGTGCTGCCAAAGGCCACGATATCGACCCCGAAGGGCTCTCCTACAAAGCGGGGGATCGTTTCCGACTAGCCGCTCGGGGTAAAACCAACCAGCCGCTGGTGCTGCTGGACGATACAGGCCGCGCCTATACCCTGGCGGCGCACAATTTACCCAGCGCCCGAGGGCAGGGAGAGCCGGTAACCGGTCGGGTGAACGTGGCAGGGGGGGCGCAGATGGCGGGTCTGATGCTCGCGCCGCCCACCCAACGCTATCTTCTGGCCAGCGACGGCGGCTATGGGTTTGTGGCCCAGCTCGAAGCGCTCACCGGCAAAAACAAAGCGGGTAAAGCCGTGCTCAGCGTGCCGAAAGGCTGCAGCGTCATGCCGCCCGTGGAGGTGCCGGAAGGCGAATCGCTGTGGGTGGCGTCGGTCTCCAACGAAGGGCGGCTGCTGCTCTTCCCGCTGGACCAGCTGCCCGAGATGGCCAAGGGCAAGGGCAACAAGATGCTCGATATCCCCGGCCCCCGGGCGGCGCGGCGCGAAGAGTTCCTGCGTGATATCGCCATTGTGCCGGAAGGCGGAGAGCTGATCATTCATGCGGGTAAGCGCAAACTGACCCTCAAGGCGGATGATCTCGCGTATTATCGTGGGGAGCGTGGCAGAAGGGGCAGCAAGCTGCCGCGTGGTTTCCAAAAAGTTGATCGTTTAGAAGCAGGGGAGTAACGGATGGCACGCGGGGATGTTCTGTTAACCGTATTGGCACCGCGCTTAACGGCGGATATTGAGTCGCACATGGCCGCGCTGATGGCGCAGTTTGGCCTGCAGGAAGAGCACCGTCAGCGGCTTGCCGATACGGAAAAAGGCGAGCCTATCGACTGTGTGGAGCTGCACTTGAGCGGCGCATCCAGTGAATTAACCTCCCTTCGCCATGCGGCGCTGGAGCTGAGTGAAACCCTCGGTGTGGATATGGTGGTCCAACGGAACCAGCGGGGCGGTGCCGCACCCCGTTTGGTCTGTTTTGATATGGACTCCACGTTGATTAAAGCGGAAGTGATTGATGAGCTGGCGCGCCGTCACGGGGTAGGCGACGAGGTGGCGGAAGTCACCGAGCGCGCCATGCGCGGCGAGCTGGATTTTAAGGCCAGCTTCCGCGAGCGTATGAGCAAGCTGGAAGGCCTGGATGAGTCGGTATTGGCGAATATTGCTACAGAACTGCCGCTGATGGATGGCGTTGAGCGTCTGATGGCGAACCTGAAACGTTTGGGGTTCCGTACGGTTATTTTATCCGGCGGTTTTACCTACTTTGCCCGTTACCTGCAGGAGCGGCTTGGGTTTGATGAAATCCACGCCAACGAGCTGGTGATTGAGAATGGCAAAGTTACCGGTGCGGTCCATGAGCCAATTGTCGATGCCGAGCGTAAAGCCGCGCTACTGCAGCAAATTGCCGAGCGGGAAGGGGTAGCCTTAGCGCAAACCGTCGCCGTAGGTGATGGGGCGAACGACCTGAAGATGTTGGCGAAAGCTGGCCTAGGCGTGGCGTTCCGCGCTAAACCCCTCGTGCGTGCCGAAGCGCGTCAGGCGATCTCCGTGGCAGGGCTGGATGGCGTGCTGTATCTGCTGGGCTACGGTGAAGCCGACTTGATTTAACCACCGTGTACTCACCTAGTAAGCAAACGGCGGTGCTAAGCACCGCCGTTTGCTTAATTCGCCGCTCTTTGCGGATTTACTCCGCCATATTCAGCGCGCAGTTCCTCAAGCCGCTCGGCCTCGTTATCGGTTAACGCGGGGGCATCCCATAGCGGTTCACCTTCGCTATTGTTAACCCCGAGCAGTGTTAGTGTCAGTGCGGCATTACGCGGTATTTGATCGTTGCCCCAGGGGCCAAAACGGTTAGGGGCGAGGCTCCAGGTGGCGCTTTCCCCTGGCGCTAGGCCGCCGGAAATAACGTAGTAGAATGTTTCATCCACCCAGGCCACCTCGCGGTTAGGGCTTTTCAGTACGCCGTGCAGCATGAGCTCTGCAACCGCGTGTTCAGAGCCGTTCGTCACCGTTAGCTCAATCACCGGTTCCAGTGCGCCGTAGGGGCTGGTGCTGATGTAGTAACGCGCATTATCAATGCTGATTTGCGCTAAATGCTCTTGGGCGCGCTGGGCGCTGTCCTGTTTGGCTTCTAGCCGGTTAAGCGTGCGCAGTGCTTGCTCCCGCTCTCGTGCACGCCGCTGGCGCAGCATCTCGTCAGCGCGCTCAATAATTTCGTCGCCCGTTAGCCCGTGCATATAGGCATTAGCCGATTCAGCAATTTCAGCAGCGTTCATGCGTTGGGGGTTAAAGAGATCGATACCGTTAAACGATGACATGGCTATGATCTTCAGCGCGGTATCAAACTCGTCGCGCTTATAGGTGGGCAGCGACTCACGCACTTTCTCGATTGAGACCACCGCTGCAGGCATGGAACTCGTATCGACTTTCGGGTCGGAGCAGCCTACGAGTACCAAGGCGGATAATGAAAGTGCAGATAGCCTGAGTAGGCTCCACATAGATGTACCTCACCACAAAAAATCAATCGGCAAGAGCTTACCGGAAAGTGGCATCCGCCACTACTTTCTCTTGAGAGCAGATCATGCGTGAGGCTGACACTTTTGGTGCTCGCTCAGCGGTTTAGCATAGCGGGCAATAAAAAGCGCTGGCGGTTGCCAGCGCTTGAGAAAATAGGGCAGCGAAGCTTAGCCGTGCCCTTTGTCCGGGTGAGGTACCGGCTTTTCGCCGACCTCTTCAGGGCGCAACTCGACCGGTTTGCCCTGGGTTTTTTGGCTGTGCTTTAACTGCATATGCAAGCCGGTTTTGGCCAGCAGGTGAGCGCTTACTGGGGCGGTAATAAACAGGAACAGCGTAATCAGCAGCTCTTGGATATCCGGCTTACCATCGGCGCTCCAAAAATACCCCATGGAAGCAATCAGCATGCAGCCGATGCCCAACGTAGTGGCTTTAGTAGGGCCGTGTAGGCGCATATAGAAATCGCGCAGGTGTGCCATGCCTAGCGAGCCTATAAACACAAACACGCCTCCCGCTATTAACAGTAGGGAAATCAGCGCTTCAACTAAGAATGGCATAAACGCACCTCATTAATCGGGCTCATTCAATAATATCCCCGCGTAGAATGTACTTGCACACGGCTACCGTACTGATAAAGCCAAGCATGGCGATCAACAGCGCTGACTCAAAGTAAGTCTTGCTGTTGAGCCACAAGCCGAGCAATACGATCAGCGCGATGGAGTTGACGTACATGGTGTCCAGCGCCAGTACCCGGTCAGGGAGATCGGGGCCTACGGTAAGCCGATAAAGGTTCATTAGCAGGGCCATCACCACCAGCGCTAAGGTGATATAGAGCGCAATACTCAGCATTCGTAAATCTCCTTGAGCGGCCGTTCGTAGCGTTCGCGTATTTGCTCAATGAGCGCTTCTTCATCATCCACGTTCAGTGCGTGAATCAGCAGGGATTTGCCATCCATTCGCAGGTTGGCCGAAACGGTGCCCGGGGTCAGGCTGATCGTGCTGGCCAGCAGCGTGATGGTAAAACGCTCCTCCAACATCAGAGGATACTCGATGAAGTGAGGCTTTAGCTTGCGCCATGGGTTAGCGATCAGGTACGCGACCTCAAAGTTGGCGGTGACGATATCGCCCAATACCCGCAGGCCAAAACGCAGCAGCATCATAGGCTTGCTGATCCGTGGCCGAGCATCCCAAAAGCGGTGGGTTAACAAAGGGATCAGAATAGCCAGCGCACCCCCCAGAACGAGCTGGCCAAAGGCGTAGCTGCGCACCAGCAGCAGCCACACCAACAGCAGCAGTATCGAAAGAACTGGGGTGGGCAGCCATTTGCGAGGGGTAATCATGGCGTCTCTCCTGCATCGGGCAGCAGCGTTTCAATTAGCAGCTGTGGGTTGGCGAGCTGCTCGCCGGTGGCTTGGGTGTAGCTGCTCACCGGCCCGGCAAACGCCACCAGTAAAGGCGCGGCGCTGAGTAGCCAGAGCATACCGAACCATTGGTAGCGCGAAAGAGGGCTACCGCTGGGGCTGCCCCGGTGGCTGCGCCAAAACAGCGTAGAGCCTGCACGGGAGAGCGCGATGAGTGATGCTAGGCTGGCGAGCAGCAGCAGTGGCCATAGCCACACGCGCTGAGTGCCTTCTGCGGCTACTAGCACCATCGCTTTACCCAGTGCCCCTGACAGTGGCGGCATTCCCACCACGGCAATCGCACCAATGAAAAAGGTGATCGCCAGGGCGTTACCCTGTACCAGCGGACGCCCTTTAACGATGCGCGTACCCGGCTTGCCTCGCTGCAGGCCAATCATCTCAGCCAGCAAGAACAGGCCACCGGTGACCAGCGTGGTATGAATTAGGTAGTAGAGCAGGGCAGAGGTGGCCTCTGCTGAGCGCATGCCGACGCCCGCCAGCAGCGTGCCGACCGAAATCAGTACTAAGTAGGCTACCAGCAGGCGCAAATCGCGAGCGGCCATCACACCAACGCCAGCGGCTGCCAAGGTGGCCAGCGCTAACCACCACACCCAAGGCTGCTCTAGCGCCACAAGTCCGCCAGCCTGCTCGCCAAAAATCAGCGAATAGACCCGCAGAATGGCGTAGATGCCCACCTTGGTCATGATCGCAAACAGCGCTGCCACCGGGGCAGGTGCCGCCGCATAGGCGCGGGGGAGCCAGAAATAGAGCGGCAAAATAGCGGCTTTGAGGCCAAAGACGACCAGCAGCATTAGCGCCCCTGCGGTCACTAAGCCCTCACGCTCGGCGGGCAGGCTAGCAAGCTTATAGCCCATATCCGCCATGTTGAGTGTGCCGGTAGCCCCATACAGAATGCCCACGGCGATCAAAAATAGCGACGAGCCCGCTAGGTTAAGCACTACATAGTGAACGCTGGCCTGAATGCGCGCTTTGCCACCACCGTGTAGCAGCAGCGCGTAGGAGGCCAGCAGCAGCACTTCAAAGAAGACAAATAGGTTGAACAAGTCCCCTGTCAAAAACGCGCCGTTGATGCCTAGCAACTGCCACTGAAACAAACCGTGGAAGTTGCTGCCTTTTTCGTCGTCTCCACCGCAGGCAAACACCACGGCGCCCACGGCTAGAAGGGACGTGAGCAGCACCATCAGCGCGGAGAGGCGGTCGAGCACTAGCACTACGCCAAACGGTGGCTGCCAGTCGCCTAGGGCGTAATAGGTGATCTCACCGCTGGCGGCTTGGCGCACCAGGGCAATCGACACCAGCAGCAGAAGCAGGGTGGCAATAACGCTCACAGCGCGCTTGTAGTGCACCAGCCCCTGGCGCTGGTAGAGCAATAAAATACCCGCGACCAGGGGTAGTACCACGGGCAACACAATTAGATGCTGAATCATTCGCGGTCTTCCTTTTTACCATCCACGTGGTCGTTACCCACTTCGCTGCGCGCCCGCATGGCAAGAATGACGACGAACGCCGTCATGGCAAAGCCGATGACGATAGCGGTGAGAACCAGCGCCTGGGGCAGCGGGTCGGCAAACTGAGAGCCTTCGTTCACCAGCGCAGCACCGTCCGTCGTCAGCCCGCCCATGGAGAACAGGAACAGGTTGACCGCGTAGGAGAGCAGCGTCAGGCCCACAACGACCGGGAACGTTCTTCCACGCAGCGTCAGGTAGAGCCCGCAGGAGGTTAAGATGCCCGTAGTAATGGCGTAGAGCATTTCCATTAGTGGGATTCCTTTTCATTCGGCGTGTCGTGGGTGTCTGACGTTTTCGGGTCGGTCACCGGGCGGTGTGGCGTCGTCACCTTACCCAGGTTGGCCAGAATCATCAGCGTGGCACCTACCACTGCAAGGTACACACCCAGGTCAAACAGCAGGGCCGTGGCAAGCTCGAACGTGCCAATCAGCGGCAGGCTAAAATACCCAAACGACGAGGTCAGGAAGGGATAGCCCAATAGCCAGCTGCCTAGCCCAGTGAGCGTGGCAATGGCCACACCGACCACGGCGACCGGCTGGAAGGGGAAGTTCAGACGCTCCTGCGCCCACTCAACGCCCCGCGCCATGTACAGCAGGATCAACGCAACCGCAGTGATCAAACCGGCAATAAAGCCGCCGCCGGGTTGGTTATGGCCGCGCAGGAAGATGAAGGCCGAGACCAGCAGCGCCAGTGGTAGTAGCGTCATTGAGATAGACGTCAGAATGGCCGGGTAGCGATCCGGCGACCAAGCACGGCCTTCACCGTCGCTGTGGGGCATGAACAGACGCAAGCGGTTGAGCAGCTTGAAGATAGCTAGGCCTGCAATGGCCAGTACGGTAATTTCGCCCAGGGTATCGAAGCCCCGGAAGTCGACCAGGATGACGTTGACTACGTTGTAGCCGCCGCCACCAGGCTTGCTGTTCTCCACGAAGAAGTTGGAGATCGATAGCGTTTCGCGGGTCATCACCGCGTAGTTCAAGCTGGCGACCACCAGCCCCAGCGCACCGGCTAGCAGAATATCGCGCACGTTGCGCAACGGGCTCGATTCGGTGGGGGTTTTTTGTGGCAAGAAGAATAGCGCCAGCATCAGCAGAATCATGGTGACGACTTCTACCGATAGCTGGGTCAAAGCGAGATCCGGGGCCGAGAAACGTGCGAAGGTGAGGGCGACAAAGAGCCCTACTACTGACAGCATCAGCAGCGAAATTAAGCGGTAGCGGTGAGTCGCTGCGGTGGCAATACCACCAAAAATTAGCATGCCCGCGCCTAGCAGCACCACGCCATCTATCGGCTGGTTGCCTTTGGTGCCGGTCAATTCTTGCACGCTGGCAAGGCCGATCAGCCCCATCAGCAGGGCAGCACCCAGCAACCATCCCATATAGCGCTGTAGCGAGTTGCCTTCCAGCTTGGTGATGATCTGCTCGGCGCGATAGCCCACGGTGATGATAAACCGCTCGAACACGCGACGCGCATCCACACTGGCGAAGGGCTGCACAAAGCGGCGCAGATCGGCATGACGCCAGTACATGGCAATGCCCGCTGCAAAGGCCAGCAAGCTCATCATCAGCGGCAAATTCACGCCGTGCCAGATGGCGAGATGGAACGACAATGGTTCGCCCAGAACTGCCTGGGTGGCTAGCTCCAAAGTGCCTGTTGCGAAAAAGGCGGGGAATAGCCC
Organism: Halomonas sp. Ps84H-12; assembly: GCF_024124725.1. Classification (NCBI taxonomy): domain Bacteria; kingdom Pseudomonadati; phylum Pseudomonadota; class Gammaproteobacteria; order Oceanospirillales; family Halomonadaceae; genus Halomonas; species Halomonas sp. Ps84H-12. The sequence goes on from NZ_JAMXSJ010000011.1 coordinate 50,916, forward strand.
TACCAGCACACAGAGCGCCACCAGCAGCTCTACGGGCAAGCGCATCAGGTGGGGCGGTTCGTGGGGAGCTTTCGGCGTTTGCTCGCGGGCGGGTTTGTAGAACACTGCATGAACCAGCCGCAGTGAGTATGCGACGGAGAGAATGCCGCCCAGTGTCGCCAGAGCGGGCAGCACCCAGCTCAAACCGCCGAGTACCGGGGTGGCGAGCGTTTCGGTAAAGAACATCTCTTTCGAGAGGAAACCGTTAAACAGCGGCACCCCCGCCATAGCGGCAGCTGCCAAGGTGGTCAGCAGTGCGGTGACGGGCATCGCCTTTTTGAGCCCGCCAAGCTGCTTCAGCTCCCGGGTGCCGGTTTCGTGATCGATGATGCCCGCGCTCATGAACAGCGCCGCTTTAAAGGTAGCGTGGTTCAGAATATGAAACAGCGCAGCTAACACAGCCATGGGGCTGCCAATCCCTAGCAGAACGGTGATTAAGCCCAGGTGGCTGACGGTCGAAAACGCCAGAATGCCTTTCAAGTCGGTTTTGAACAGCGCAAACCACGCGCCGTAAAGCAGCGTAATGGTACCCACCAGTGGCACGACCACGCTCCACAGCGCGCTATCCGCAATGGCGGGATGCAACCGGGCCATTAAGAAAATACCCGCCTTTACCATCGTGGCTGAGTGCAGGTAGGCAGAAACGGGCGTGGGAGCCGCCATGGCATGGGGAAGCCAGAACTGGAACGGGAACTGTGCGGATTTGGTGAATGCGCCCAGTAGTACAAGCCCGAGCATGAGTGGGTAGAGCGGGTCAGACACAATGATTGCGCCACTGGCCAGCACGTCATCCATGCGGTAGCTACCCGCCATATCGCCCAGCAGCAGTAAGCCTGCTAGCAGTGCTAGGCCGCCTGCACCGGTTACCGTAAGCGCCATGCGCGCGCCTTTACGGGCATCGCTGCGATAAGACCAAAAGCCAATCAGCAGGAAGGAGGAGAGACTGGTCAACTCCCAAAATAGCCAGAGCAGGATAAGGTTATCGGACATCGAGATGCCGACCATCGAGGCCATAAACAGCATCAAGAAGGCGTAAAAGCGTCCAAAAGGCTCATCGCTTGCCAAGTAAAAATGGGCATACAATAGAATCAATAGCCCAATGCCCAAAATGAGCAGGTTGAAGAGCAGCGACAGGCCATCGAGACGAAACGCAAGCTCCAGGCCGAGGGCGGGCATCCAGGTGGCAGCAAAACGCAGCGCTTCACCCTCCATCAGGGCAGGTATTTGCAGCAGCGTAAGTAGCAGTGCTGTTGCTGGCAGTATGCCCGTTGCGAGCGAGCACCAAGTGCGGCCGCGTTGGGCAGTCAGTGCCGGCACCAGTACGCCCAGTAACGGCAGTAAGGCGATCCACAGCAGTGTCATGAGGTCATCCAGCGCAAAAAATCAAAAAAATCGCCAGAGCAAAGAGGGTTGCCCTGGAGGCGAAGATACATCAAGTGAAACAACAGGATATCACTTGTATGGAAGGTGTGTAATTTTAGTATAAAGTGTCGACGTTAACCGTTTAGAGACTTCTTGTTCCATGAGTGAACCCTTCAATACCTGGCAAGCCCGCTTTGAAAAGCTGCGTAGTAACAAGCTGTTCGAGACCGTAGTGATCGCCATCATCGTGCTGTCTGCCATGACCATCGGTGCCCGCACCTACGATGAGGTCAGTCAGTTCGAGCAGTGGCTGACCTATCTGGACGTCGCCGTCACCATCTTCTTTCTGGTGGAACTGCTGATTCGCATGGCCGCCGAACGCAATCTGACCAACTTCTTCAAGAAGGGTTGGAACATCTTCGACTTCCTGATCGTCACGGCCAGCCTCATCCCCATGGACGACTCTGAGATGGTGCTGCTGGCACGCCTGCTGCGCATCTTCCGGGTGCTGCGTCTGGTGTCGATGATTCCCGAGCTGCGCCTGCTGCTGGTGGCGTTGATCAAGTCCATTCCACGGATGGGCTACGTGGCGCTGCTGATGTTCATCATCTTCTATATCTACGCGGCGGTGGGCAGCTTCATCTTCCATACCGTGGATGAGCAGCTGTGGGGCAACATTGCGCTGGCCATGCTGACGCTGTTCCAGGTGGCCACCTTCGAGAGCTGGGCCACGGCGGTGCTGTATCCCACCATGGAGCAGTACCCCTACGCCTGGATCTACTTTCTGACCTTCATCTTTTTGAATGCGTTCATTTTCCTGAATATGATGATCGGTATCGTGTTGGACGTGATGCAGAAAGAGAGCGCACAGATTGATTTAGAAAGCGGAGAAGGCGAAGCTGCAGAGATACAGGGCCTGCGTGACGACGTGCGCGCACTGCGCAGCCAGTTGGATCGCATGGAGTCCGCCCTGCAGGCGGCCGCGCAAGCAAAGCCTAGTCTAGCACAGCCTGGGCAAGCAAAGCCTGACCGCGACGAATAACAGGAGAGCCACGATGATGATGAAGGACCCCTCTAAAAAGTATCGCCCTTTCGTGGCGGTAGACCTGCCCGACCGTCAGTGGCCCGGCCAGCGCATCGACACGCCGCCCATCTGGTGCAGCGTCGACCTGCGCGATGGCAACCAGTCGCTGATCGACCCCATGGATCAGGAGCGCAAGCAGCGGTTGTTCGACATGCTGCTGAAGATCGGTTTCAAAGAGATCGAAGTGGGCTTTCCTTCTGCGTCGCAAACCGACTTCGACTTCGTACGTTCGCTGATCGAGCAAGACAAAATTCCTGAGGACGTGACCATTCAGGTGCTGACCCAAGCGCGTCCACACTTGATCGAGCGCACCTTCGAGGCGTTGAAGGGCGTCAAGAACGCCATCGTGCATGTCTACAATGCCACCGACCCGATGTTTCGTCGGGTGGTGTTTAGCGTCGACAAAACCGAGTGCATCCAAATTGCCGTGGATGCCACCGCGCAGATCCGTGACTTGATGGCGGCCAATCCGGAAACGAACTGGACTTTCCAGTACTCACCCGAGCTATTCACCACCACGGAGATGGATTTCGCGGTCGAGATCGTCGAAGCGGTGATGGACACCTTTGGCCCCAGCGTCGACAACAAAATGATCGTCAACCTGCCAGCCACGGTCGAAGTCGCTACGCCCAACAACTACGCTGATCAGATCGAGTGGTTCTGCCGCCATGTGAAAAAGCGCGATACCTTGATCGTCAGCGTGCACCCGCACAACGACCGCGGCACCGGCGTGGCGGCGGCGGAGTTGACGCTGATGGCGGGGGCCGACCGAATCGAGGGCACCCTGTTCGGTAATGGCGAGCGTACCGGCAATGTCGATATCGTGACGCTGGCCATGAACATGTACACCCAGGGCGTACACCCCCAACTCGATTTCTCCAATATCACGCCAATCATGCGCGAAGTGGAGTACTGCAACCAGCTGCCGGTTCATCCGCGCCACCCTTACGTGGGCGACCTGGTGTTCACGGCGTTTTCCGGTTCGCACCAGGATGCCATCAAGAAGGGCATGGCCGAGCGTCGCGCCAACCCAGAAGCCCCCTGGGACGTGCCGTACCTGCCCATCGACCCCATGGATGTTGGGCGCAGCTACGAAGCCGTGATTCGCGTCAACAGCCAGTCAGGCAAAGGCGGCATCTCCTATCTGCTGGAGCAGGAGCACGGTATCGAGCTGCCCCGCAGGCTCTCCATCGAGTTCAGCCAAGTGGTGCAGGAAGTGGCGGACCGCACCGGTAAAGAGATCACCTCACAAATGATCTACCAAGCCTTTGCCGATGAGTATCTAGAGCAGCGGTCACCGCTGGCACTGGTGAATCACCGTCTTTCCTCCGAGCCAGATAGCCCCAAAGTCGCGCTAGAGGCCATTGTCGAAAACGGCGGCCAACGCCAGACCCTGACCGGTGAAGGCAACGGCCCGCTGGCCGCGTTTATCAAGGCGCTGGTGGCGAGCGGCCAAGAGGTCGAAATCATTGACTATCATGAACACTCCCGCGGCCAAGGGGCGGATGCCGAAGCGATCGCTTACGTGGAAGTACGCATTGATGGCAAAGCCGTGTTTGGCGTAGGTACCGATGAAAGCATCACCAGCGCCTCCATGAAAGGCGTGCTGAGTGCAATCAATCGCCATCACTCTACCCAAGCGCCTGCTGCCAATGTGACGGCGGAGTCGCTGGGGTAGATAGCGCTTAATACTCAACCAGCTTAGATGTATCACTATGGATAGTAACCCCCAGCAACGCACACGCCACTACATCGCTGCTCGCAAGCAGCACCCTGCCTGGCTGTTGCTGGCATCCCCCCGAGCGCCCCTGGTGCTGGGCTGCCTGACCTCGTTGTTTGAGTTTAGCGAAGATGGTATCGCCGAGTCAGACGCGCTAGAGGCGCTGTCGCAAATGCTGGGGCGTTATGCCGAGCAGGATGAGTACGCCATTGATCCTGACAATACGCGACAGCAGGCTGGGCGTGAGCTGCGCGAGTGGATACGTCGGGGCCTGGTCACTGAGCGTGGTCAACGGTTGTATGCCACCGATGCCTTGTCGTCGGCGATTCAGTTTGTCGATTCGCTGGACAACCGCATCATGACCTCTACTGCGTCGCGGCTGTCGGTGGTGCAACGGGAAATCGAAAGCCTGGAAGTAAGCCTCAACCCCAACCCTGAGAGTCGCAAAGCAGCGATTCGGCGCAAAATCCAACAGTTGGAGGGCGAATTGGCCGACGCGGAGGCTGGTCATGTGCCGGTGCTTTCGGAACAGCAAGCTATTGAAAATATAAGAGAAGTGTTTCATTTGGCCACTGGGCTGCGTGCCGATTTTCGGCGAGTGGAAGACTCCTGGCGAGAGGCGGATCGCCAACTGCGCCAATCGATCATGTCCGAGAAGTATCATCGGGGGGATATTGTCGATCGCTTGCTGGATGGTCAGGAGGCTTTGCTGGACACCCCAGAGGGCCGTGTGTTCGATAGTTTTTTGCAACAGCTACGCCAAACCGCCGCGCTGGATATGATGCGCCAGCAGCTACGCACTATTCTCGTCCACCCCGCTGCTGAGAAAGCGCTTGGTCGGTTACAGCGGCAGGATCTTAAACAGCTGGGCATGCGGCTGGTTCTGGAAAGTCAGTCCGTATTACAAGCCAGAGCGCGCAGTGAAAAGGATGTCAAAGGCTTCCTCAAGACCGGTTTGGCGGCCGAACACCACCGCGTCGGACAGTTGCTCAATGATATCTTTCATACCGCTCAGGCGCTGGATTGGCAGCGCCAGAAAGTGCGTCGTTCAGAGATGTCAGCGCTGCCGCCGCTGGGCTTTGCCTTGGGCAACTTATCGGTGATCGAGCGGCTGCGTTTCAAGGTGCTGGAAAACGAGCAGGAGGAGACGCTGGATTTGGCTCAGCAGACGAGCGATTTGAGCGATGTCGAGACTGAGTTCTGGGATTCTCTGGATGGGCTCGACCGCGACGCTTTGGTGCAGGAAACACTGGCGCTGCTGGCGGCAGAAGGGCGCCCACTCACCCTGCTGGAGCTCGCCGAGCGCCTGCCGCCCAGTCATGACCTGGAAACCTTGGCGCTCTGGCTGGGCATGGCGCGGGAAGCTGGGGTTGAGATAACCGGGCAGGATGTTCAGGACGTAGTCATTACCGATGATGAACAGTGCGATTGGCTATTCAAAGTGCCGCTGGTTTCCTTGAGTGAGCAGGCGTTGCAGGGCATTGAGTGGGAGTTTTAAGTATGGCGGGTGTTTTTGATCAGATTGTTGGACGCCAGCAGGCAGACGAGGTGAGTGAAGAGCAATCGCCTCCAGAAGGGAAGGATTCGTCCCATTCAATGGCTGAGGAAGGGCTCGCAGGTACCGACGGAGAAAATAGCGCGCGTACCGACGTCAAACTGCGGGAAGTGGCTCAAGAGCTGCTGCGTATGGGGCTGCTGGAAGAGAGCCTGCGCCCGCATCTTTATCGAACGGCCCTGGCCTCCATGGAGAGGCTCAATGCAACGTTAGAGCCCCTGGATTTAATTGCCCGCGCCGATGAGATCCGTGGGTTGGTATTTCTGGCGGTGCGTCATGAGGATGGCGATGTGTTTCAAGACGAGTGGTCGCATCCACTGGTGCGCAAGCAGCGGCTGAATATGGAGCAGACGCTGCTGGTGGCTATTTTGCGTCAGCACTTCATCGCTTACGAGCAGGACGCTGGCACGGGCGCCGGTGACGCCATGGTGGCGGTTGACGAGCTGATTCCGCATATGCAGGTGTATTTGGGGGAGAGTGGCAGCGAGGCCCGGGAGCGCACGCGCATGTTGCAATTATTGGATCAGCTCAAGGGGCATGGCCTGGTCTCGGCGCCGGACAGTCACGAGCGGGTAGTCATCCGGTCAATGATCGCTCACCTGGCCAACCCGGAGAACCTCACTGCCTTGCTGTATGAGTTAAAGGCAAGAGTCGCCGCGGAGAGTAGTGACCGCCAGGACAGTGACAAAGAGGGGATGCCATGATCACGGCAACGCCTAGCCAGCCTTCGCTGCTGGATGAGGAACAGGCGACCGCCTGGCAGTTGGCTCCCACCTATATCCTGCAAACCCTGGAGCTGTTCAACTGGGGTGGCTTTGGTGGTATGCACAAGGCTGATATCGACGCTCAGGGTAGCGCCATCATTGGTCCCACTGGCAGTGGCAAGACCACGCTGGTGGATGCATTGATGACCCTGCTCACGGCCAATCCCAAGTACAACCTTGCCTCTACCGGTGGCCATGAGAGTGACCGGGATCTGGTCTCTTACGTGCGCGGGGTGAGTGGCCCCGGCGATGGCAGTGAGGGGCAGTCGCATATTGCCCGGCCCGGTAAGACCGTGACGGGGCTGGTGGCGACGCTCAGTAATGGTGAAAGCCTGGTGCGTATCGGTGCCCTGCTGTGGTTCGACAGCACCAGCATGTCGCCCTCGGATATGAAAAAGCTCTGGTTGTTCAGTACTGCCCCCGAACATACTCTGCATCGCTGGCTGACACTGCAGCAGGAAGGCGGTATGCGCGCCTTGCGCCAACAGGATAAGACAGACACCGGTATCTGGACGTACCCCAGCAAAAAGGGCTTTTTAGCGAGGCTGCGGGACTTTTTCGAAGTGCGTGATAACGCCTTCAACTTGCTCAACCGAGCGGCAGGGTTGAAGCAGCTAAACAGCATTGACGAAATTTTTCGCGAGTTAGTGCTAGACGATAACGCCCAGTTTCAGCGCGCCCGGGAAGTCGCCGATAGCTTCGATGACCTCACCGCCATTCATGAAGAGCTTGAAATCGCCCGCCGCCAGCAGCGCTCTCTGGAACCGATTAAAACCGGTTGGGATAAGTACCTGCACAACCAAACGCTACTTGATGACCAGGAAACCCTCAGCCGGGTACTGCCGGTGTGGTTTGGTGAACAGGCTCACCGGCTGTGGAAGGCCGAAGCCGAGCGTCTTCAGCAACAAACCCAGCAGGCCGAGGCCGAGTTGGCAGCCGCTGAGGAGAGCTGCACTCACCAGCAGCGTACCTGTGAGCGTTTAAATGAAGCTTATCTGCGTCTGGGCGGTTCGGATATTGAGACCCTGGAAGCGCTGGTCAAGGCAAAGCAAGCCAACCTGGAGCGCTGCCAGCGCCATGCGGCAGACTACCAGCGATTGGCACGCTCGCTCTCCTTTGACGATGCCCTCAACCGTGAAGCGGTCGCCACCAATCAGATGCTGGCTGCCGAGCAGTTGCGCGAGGTTCAGCAGGCGCTTGACGCCGCCAAGCAGGCGGCCTTTGAGCAGGGCAGCCAATGCTATCGGATGGAGCATGAGTGCACGGAGTTGCACAAAGAGCTGGCCGAGGCGAAAGCGCGCCCAGGGTCTAATATCCCGGGGCGCTTTCAACAATTTCGCTCCCTGCTGGCCGAAGCGTTGGCACTCGGCGAAGACGACCTGCCCTTTGTCGCCGAGCTGGTACAGGTAAAAGCGGACGAGCAAGCCTGGCGCGGCGCGATTGAACGGGCGATGGGTAGCCACCGGTTGCGTATTTTGGTGCCGCCGGAGGCCAGCCACCAAGCGCTAGACTGGATCAATAGCCGCCACAATGCGCTGCATGTACGACTCCTGGAAGTGAAACCGCCCGCCAGCCAGCCGCGCTTTTTTGAGGATGGCTTTACCCGCAAGCTCGACTACAAGGATCACCCCTACCGGGAAGCGGTTAAGGAGCTTTTAGCCGGGCTGGACAGGCACTGCGTTGGCTCGCCGGAGAGGTTGCGAGAGACTCCCCATGCCATGACGGCGGAAGGGTTGATGTCGGGCAAGGCACGCTTTTTTGACAAGCAGGATCAGAAGCGGCTAAGCGACGATTGGCAAACTGGCTTTGATAACCGTGACCGGCTGGCGGCGTTAAGCGCGCAAATCAGCGAAGCAGAAGCGCGCTTACAGAGCGCCAGGGCGGAAGAGGAGCAGGCGAAGGCCTCACTGGCTGCGCTTGAACAGCAGGTAGTGCTGTTAACCAGGCTGGCAGCGTTGGACTATGAGGAGATCAATGCGCCCCAGGCCGAGCGTGAATGGCAACAGCAGCGGGACAAACTGGCCGCCTTGACCGCACCCGATTCCGATGCGGCGACAGCCAAACGCCAACTGGAGCAAGCCCGCGATGAGTTGGCCACGCTGGAGCAGCAAAAAACGCAGTGCATCAGGCAGTGTGCCCAGTTAAACAACCGGCTGGAAACCGCCCAAAAAGAGCAGCAGCAGGCGTTTCGCAAAAGCGAAGCAGGGCTGAAGGAGGCGGAGCGCACCCTTGCTGATGGCCATTTCTCTCCCCTTGATCAACGGCAGCTTGCCAATGTTGATGAGCTGGAGCGCCAAGCTACTACCCAGTTGCAACAGCAACTGACCACCTTGCGGACGACCCAAAGCCGAGTGGAAAAAGAGTTGGTCAAAGCCATGTCGGATGCCCAGCGGGAAGACCGCGGGGCGCTTTCTGAGGTTGGGCGGGAGCTCGACGATGTGCCCGACTACCTGGCCCGACTCAAGGTGCTCACCGAAGAAGCACTGCCCGACAAGCAGCAGCGTTTTCAGCAATACCTCACCGACTCTTCCGATCAGGGCGTATCACAGCTGCTGGCCACCATCGAGGGGGAAGTAGAGCGGATCGAAGAGCGGTTGGAAGACCTCAATAACACCCTGCGGCGGGTAGACTTCCAGCGCGGCCGTTACCTACAGTTAGTGGCCAACAAGGTGGTGCATGAAAGCCTGCGCACCTTTACCCGGGCCAATACGGCGCTCGCCTCGTCGCGGTTTGTCGAGGATGGCGGCGAAAGCCAGTACAAGGCGTTGCAATATATTATCGCCCTGCTGCGCGATGCCTGCGAACGCCAGCGCACCCTCGGCGCGCGAGCGCTATTGGATCCGCGTTTTAGGCTTGAGTTTAAAGTCGCCATGATCGACCGGGCCGATGGGCGTGTGATTGAAACCCGCTCGGGTTCCCAGGGCGGTAGCGGTGGCGAAAAAGAGATTATCGCCTCCTATGTGCTGACGGCCTCGCTGAGTTACGCGCTGTGCCCCGACGGCAGCCCTCGGCCGCTGTTTGGCACCATCGTGCTGGATGAAGCCTTTTCGCGCAGTTCGAATGCTGTAGCTGGGCGAATTATTGCCGCGCTCAACGAATTCCACCTTCATGCGCTGTTTATTACCCCCAATAAGGAGATGCGTTTGCTGCGCAAGCACACCCGCTCGGCGGTGGTGGTGCATCGCCGTGGTAATGCCTCCAGCCTGACGCCGATCAGTTGGCAGGCGCTGGATGCCGTGCGTGAAAAGCGGCGTGAGGCGCGCAATGAAGTCCCCGAGTGAGATCGCTGCTCGCCTGGCTAAGCAGTGGCAGCAAGCGTTCTGGCGGGTAGAGCGATTGTTATCCTCGGAGAGTTGGCCGCTGGTGATCCCCATTGGCAAACCCAGCGGCCGCCAGTTTGCCGATCAAACCGGTCTGGTGCAGGCCCATGTGCAGCGCTGGCGGCAGATAACCGTTGGTGAGGTGGTGTTTCAAGATATCAACTTCCGCGCTGCTGCTGAGCCGGTGTCACTCCCCGTGCAGTGGGTGTTGCACACGCCGTCTGAATGGGCCGCCGCTACGGCGGATGGCGACGTGCAGCAGGAGTTTGCGCTGCTGGAAACTCTGGTAGGCAGCGTCAACCAGCGTTACTGGGAGGTGCTGGTTCGCGAACGCGCCCTCTGGCGCAATAAGTCTGTTAGCGAAATCACTGCCGCTGCAGCGCTGGCGGACTCGCTTTCTCCGGGGATGGCAGAAGGTCGACCATTAAGATTGCTCAACGGACTGAGGGTGGACACCAAGTTTATCGAGCGCAACACGGTGTTACTGACACGCCTGCTGGATGAACGCTACGACGGCATGGCTAGCCAACAAGGCTTAAACGGTTTTCTGGATGCCCCCGACGATAAAGATCACTGGCTGCTGGTGGTGCCCTTGGAGAAGGGGTTGCTGCCTTTTAAGCGTCAGCGCATCACCGCCAGAGAACTGGCGGATACTTGCCTGCCGGGCTCGCGGGTGGTGGTGGTCGAGAATGAGCAGTGTGAGCACTTGCTACCCGGCATGCCGGGTACAGTGGCGATTCTTGGCGCAGGGCTAGATGTACACTGGCTATCAGGTGAGGCGCTAAAAACAAAAGCGGTCGCCTATTGGGGCGATATGGATACTTGGGGACTGCTGATGCTGGCCAGAGCGAGGCAGGCACTGCCTACGATTACTCCGCTGATGATGAGCGAGGCGCACTTCAAGGCATTTTGCCGTGACTGCGCCGTGCCAGAGCCGGTTCAAGCCGAGCTGCCGAGCAGCGGCCTGACTGAGCATGAAGTGGCTTTTTTCCATTTGCTTAAAGCCCAACCACAAGGGCGCCTGGAGCAGGAGTATCTACCTTCACAAGACGTACAGCGTGAGCTGCTGGGGTGGCTGGGTCGCTGTTAAGGGCTGCTAGTACGCCAGTCTGGGGTCGAGGGGGAACTGCTCGACTGAAAGTTTAGATGCCGGGTTAATAGCTATCGCTGGCTATTGAGACCGTTAATTTGGGTGCTCTTGCCTGCCATGCGGCTGAGCGTTAAAGCAGTCAATCAAGCTTTGGGGAAGCGCCCTGATGCTTCTTTCAAAGAGCTAGGATAAATAGCTAAGTGCCATAGATAACGGCACTTGGCGTTGTCGTATGCCCTGACTTTCTTAAGATCATCGGGATCACAAAGGCGTCTTGCTCATCTTACCTGGCACTTCACGCACCAGCCGTGGCATGAGAAAGCCGGGTAAGTGTTCCAATAGTGCTTGTATGAGCGCTTGCGCCTCTTTGTCAGGCACGTCAAAGTGCGCGGCGCCCTGAACTGGGTCGAGTACGTGGAGGTAGTAGGGCAGCACGCCTGCTTCAAACAGCCGTTCCGAGAGGGCTGCGAGGGTAGGCACGTTGTCGTTAATGTCCCGTAATAGAACGCTCTGGTTTAGCAGCGTGACGCCTGCCTGTTTTAAGCGCGTGCAGGCATCCACCACGGCTTGGTCGATCTCATTGGCGTGGTTGATATGCAGCACGACGACTTTTTGTAAGCGGGTGCTGCCTAACCAGCTCAGCAGGCCTTCATCCACACGGTCGGGAATGACCACGGGCAAGCGGGTGTGAATGCGCAGCCGTTTTAGGTGAGGAATGCTCTCTAGCTGTTCAACCAGCCACGCCAGCTGCCGGTCGCTGGCGGCAAGGGGGTCGCCTCCTGATAGGATGGCTTCGTGAATCGAAGTGTCGGCACGTAGGTAGTCCAGGGCTTCCTGCCACTGGGCGCGGGAAGGCGAGTTCTCGCTATAAGGAAAATGGCGGCGAAAGCAGTAGCGGCAGTTGATTGCGCAGGCTGGGCTTGCTATCAGAAGTACCCGGTTTGCATATTTATGGATCAGCCCTTTGACGGGGCGGTGGTCGGCTTCCTCTAACGGGTCTGTGACGTAGCCCGGTGAGGCCAGTGTTTCATCGCCTATAGGCAGCACTTGACGCAACAGCGGGTCATTAGGGTCGTTGGGCTTAATGCGGGCAAGGTAAGCGTCGGGCACGCAAATATCGAACAGACGATGTCCGGCCTGCGCTCCGGGCAGCCATTGGGCGTCTAAACCAAGGCGTTGGCAGAGCGTGTCGGGATCACGAATCGCATGAGAAAGCTGCTGCTGCCAGGAGGTCGAAACCTGGGCATGGGCGTGGTGACCAGCGATAATGATGTTCTCCTGCAAAAAGCCCTCCTTCGGGTTATCATGCGCGCACTTAGCGGCGTTGCTATTCGCAATGACGCAACTGACGGTAACGTAAGTGGCTGGCGGATCGCCGCACGTACGACATAGACAATTGAAACAGACCATTGAGAGGCATTATGGCGAACTATTCTACCAACGAATTCAAAGCAGGTTTGAAAGTAATGCTCGACGGCGACCCCTGTTCGATCGTTGAGAACGAGCTGGTGAAGCCGGGTAAAGGCCAGGCGTTCAACCGCGTGAAGCTGCGCAACCTGATGACAGGCCGTGTGGGTGAGAAAACCTTCAAGTCTGGCGACTCTTTAGAAGGCGCTGACGTCATGGATCTGGAAATGGAGTACCTCTATACCGACGGTGATATGTGGTACTTCATGAAGACCGACGGCTCGTTTGAGCAGTATGCGGTAGAGAAAAAAGCGCTGGGTGATACCGTCAAGTGGCTAAAAGAGCAGGTACCTTACATTCTTACCTTGTGGAACGATAAGGCCATTTCCGTAACGCCGCCTAATTTCATCGAGCTGGAAGTCGTAGAGACTGACCCAGGCCTAAAAGGCGATACGGCGCAGGGTGGTTCTAAGCCTGCTACGCTATCTTCGGGTGCTGTGGTTCGCGTACCGCTGTTCATCAATCAGGGGGAAGTGCTGAAAATCGACACCCGTTCTGGTGAGTACGTATCACGCGCTTAACCGCGCGATGATAAAAGCGGCAGACATAGTCGCTTAAGCGTTTCGTTCATAAAGCCACGCGATACTGTTGCGTGGCTTTATGTTGTTAGGGAGAAGGGAATGACACTGAACTGGCAGCCAACGGCAACGATAGGCACCTTGCGCGAGCGCGCACGTTTGATCGCGACGGTGCGCGCCTTTTTTGCTGCTCGGGGCATATGGGAGGTGGAGACGCCAGTGCTCGGCCAAGGGGGCAGCACCGACGTGCATCTAGTGTCGCTATCGTCGCTTGCCCGCACCGATAAAGGTCAGCGCAAGCTATGGCTGCAAACCTCGCCTGAGTTTCATATGAAGCGACTGCTGGCGGCCGACAGCGGCCCCATTTTTCAGCTGGCAAAAAGCTTTCGTGATGGCGAAGTGGGGGCTCGGCACAATATCGAATTCACCATGCTGGAGTGGTACCGCCCTGGTTTCACGCTGGCGCAGTTGATAGAGGAGACAACGGCGCTGGTGGAGCACGTATTGCCCCAGTCACCTGGCCCGGTGGTGTACTACCGTTATCGCGAACTCTTTCATCGCCACTTGGAGGTAGACCCGTTCACCACGTCGCTGGTCACGCTGCGGGCGCTAGCAGCAGAGCGGGGCAATATGTCGGCCCAAGCGCTAGCCGAGGAGGGGCGCGATACTTGCCTGGATCTGCTCATGGGAATGGTTATCGAGCCAACCTTAGGGCAACAGGAGCTTAGCGTAGTCGTTGACTATCCTGCGAGCCAAGCGGCGCTGGCGCGACGTCATCAGGATGCCGATGGCGAATGGGTGGCCTCTCGCTTTGAGCTATACCTGAACGGTATCGAGCTCGCCAATGGCTACGATGAGTTGACCGATGCCGAGGAGCAGCGCCAGCGTTTCGATGCAGATAATGCCGAGCGTCGCCGGTTGGGGCTACCTGAAGTAGATGTCGATGCTCATCTACTGGCAGCGCTAGAACAGGGGCTGCCAGCCTCTTCCGGCGTGGCGCTGGGGCTGGATCGTTTGATCCAATTAGCGCTGGGTAAAACGCGCCTGGAAGAGGTCTTGGCGTTTTCGACGACTAACTGCTAACAACGCGGCCAGCCTGGCTCAGGGCGTTGGGATAGCGAGGCTCTGCCCCATTTGCACTGTTGCCCCTAGCGCGTGGTTGCCAAACGCCACGGGTTTAGCGAAACACAACACGACGGTGGAGCCGAGCTTGAAGCGGCCCATCTCAGCACCTTTCTCCAGCACAATCGGCTGCCCGAAGCGCATGCGCTGAGGGTGGCCCGACAGCGGTGTTACTTGCCCAGACCAGACGGTTTCAATGGCGGCCACAATCATGGCGCCGACCAGCACCATCGCCATAGGGCCGTGCTCGGTATCAAAGATGCACACCAAACGCTCATTGCGGGCGAACAAGCCGGGCACGTAGTTGGCGGTGGCTTGGTTGACCGAAAAGAGTCGCCCCGGCACGTAGATCATTTCCCGCAGCGTGCCGGTCACTGGCATATGCACGCGGTGGTAGTCGCTTGGCGAGAGATAAACCGTCGCGAAGCTGCCGTTCAAAAACTCATCAGCTAACGCTTTGTCGCCGCCCAGCAGGGTTTGGACGGAAAACGTATGCCCTTTTGCCTGCACCAGTTTGCCCGCCGTGGTGAGGCGGCCAAACTGTGAAAGCGTGCCATCCGCAGGGCTCAGTAGACCTTCGCCCAGTGGGCGAGCATCCGCTTTCAGCGCGCGGGTAAAAAAGTCGTTGAATGTGGCGTAGGCGGTGGGGTCTGGCTCCAGCGCCTGGCTCATATCCACCTTAAAGCGCTTGATAAACGCTTTAATCAGGGTGTCTTTCACCCAGGGGTTATCGCACTGGGCAAACTTACCCGTCAGGCGCGACAGCGCGTGTTGAGGCAAGGGGTATTGAAGTAGTGAAAAGGCTTTTTGGGAGAGGGTCACAGTAATATCTTCATTTCTCGATGGGTGTATCGTCGCGGTTGCCCCATTCACCCCAGGAACCCGCGTAGCCGCGTATATTAAAGCCTAGCGCTTTACCTACAAGCCAAGTAAAGCTGCTGCGGTGGTGGCTTTGGCAGTGGGTGGCAATTTCCTTATCGGGAGTGAGCCCTAGGGCATTAAGTTCGGTCATGAGCTCGGCGTAGTCGCGGATTCTCAGCGCCCGGCTGCGATCCATGGCGTCTAGCCAATCCATGTTCACCGCACCGGGGATGTGTCCCAGGTGTTTATTGTTGCCGCGTTCGCCGTCGTACTCCGCTTTGGAGCGTGCGTCCCAAATGGCAAACTGTTTGTTGCTGAGCTTCTCTTTGATCTCATCGCAAGTAATGGCGGCACTAGGGTTGAGAATCTCAGCGTGGTATTCGCTTGGCGTTGGCGCGGTGGGCTCGGTGCTCTCTTCCAGGCCTGCGTCGCGCCAGGCGTGAATGCCGCCGTTTAGATAGGAGTAGCGGGTGTGGCCGATCAGCTCCAGTGTCCAGAGCAGGCGAGCTGCCCAGCCGCCGCCTTCGTCGTCGTAAGCCACTACATGGGTGTCGCGGGTTAATCCCAGCGCGCTGAATAACTTGGAGAGAAACTCCACCGACGGCACGTCGTTGGGCACTGGGCCTTCGCCGCGCATCAAGTAGCGAAAATCCAGATAAATGGCGCCGGGAACGTGGCCCTGACGGTAGCTTTCGCCATTGGCGGGCACATCGATAATCAGCAGTTCAGGCGCCTGTAAGTGCTCTTGTAACTGCTCCGGCTCCACGATGAGTGGCAATAGATTGTGTTCTGATGAGTGGCTGGCGGTGCTCATATCCGGCTCCCTTAACATTAAGACAACTGCAACGAGGCTAACGGCGGTGTTGCCCTGGTCATTGTAGGTTCGTCACTGCGGATTCAAGCTATCGAGAATACGTCGATAGCTGGCGAAACGCTCTGGATGAATCTTGCCTGCCTCGACGGCGTCCAGTAAAGCGCAGCCCGGCTCATTGCGGTGGCGGCAGTCCCGGAAGCGGCAAAGGCCCAAATAGGGGTGGAACTCGATGAAACCATCGGTCACTTCCTGCTCGTCCAGATGGATCAGGCCAAACTCGCGAATGCCGGGCGAGTCGATAAGTTCGCCATTGCTGACTTCGTCGCTGCGCATGGCATAGAGACGCGCTGTGGTTGTCGTGTGCGTGCCTTTACGCGAATCTTCCGATAGCGCGCCAATACGCAGGGTTTCGTCGGGCAGTAGTAGGTCAATCAGCGATGATTTCCCCACGCCACTTTGGCCGACGAATACCGAGGTGCGGCCCGCGAGCTGCTGGCGCAACTTATCCAGCCCTTCGGGGTTGGCCGTGGTGGTGCGTACCACCGGATAGCCTAGCTGGTGATAGCGCTCCAGCAGCTGACCGAGTTCGCCGCCATCGTCTGGCAGTAAATCGGTTTTATTCAGCACCAGCACAGGCGCGATGCCGGTAGCTTCAGCGGCTACCAGATAGCGGTCAATCAGGTTGGGGTGGGGCGCAGGCTCGACGGCGAATACAATCAGCAGCTGATCGATATTGGCGGCTACCGGCTTAAGCTGGCCGCGTGGGTCAGGGCGTTTCAAAATACTGTCGCGCTCTTCACGGGCAACCACCACGCCAGAGCCATCCTGGCCTGCCCGCCAGATCACTCGGTCGCCGGTCACCAAGCCATCAAGGTTGGCGCGCAGGTGGCAGCGTATAGGTGTGCCGTCGGCGTCACGCACTTCCAGCGTACGGCCAAAGTGGGCCATCACTCGACCCGGCTGCTCTGGGCCGTATTCGCCTGCAGAGAGCTTTTCGGCATCCTTGGAATCGCGCTTTTCAGCGCGCTGGGCGCGTTCGGCTTGAATCTTCTCGACTCGCCACTGCTGCTGGCGGCTTAATTTACGTTTGCTCATGACCACCTGATGATCGTTACAATAGACGTCATTGTACCCACCAGGGCGGTCAACTGTCCTGTATGGGGTGCGGGTTAGCGCAATATAAGCGACACTTTTACTTTATTCGCCGATGTCAGGGCGAAACTGGCCAAGGAATGAATGCAATGAGCGAGCAAAGCGGCGCACCGCGTAGCGACCTGTTGGTATGGATTGATTTGGAAATGACCGGCCTGGAGCCGGATAAAGAGCGCATTATCGAGGTGGCGACACTCATCACCGATGCTCAGTTGAATGTCGTGGCAGAAGGCCCAGTGATCGCCGTCAAACAGCCCGATAGCCTCTTGGCCGGAATGGACGATTGGAACCAGAAAACTCACGGTGAGTCTGGGCTGGTGGCGCGGGTGAAAGCGAGCACCATCGAAACTAAAGAAGCCGAGCGCCAAACTCTCGACTTTTTACGCCAGTACGTGGTGGCGGGCTCCTCGCCGATGTGCGGCAACAGTATTCATCAAGACCGCCGCTTCTTAGAGCGGGAAATGCCCGACTTGTGGGCGTTCTTTCACTATCGCAACTTGGATGTCTCGACCGTCAAAGAGTTGGCGAAGCGCTGGAACCCCGGTGCGCTGGCGGGCTTCAAAAAGCAGAATGCCCACTTGGCGATGGATGATATCAAGGAGTCGATTGCGGAGCTTGCCCATTACCGCAGCACGTTTTTGCGTATTGAAGGTGGTGGCGACGAAGAGGAGTAGCCCTCATGCGCGTGTCGCGATACGCGCATCTCGCTTATGGCGCTGCTCGTCGAGTGCCCAGGCAACGTGTTCGCGTACTAGCGCGCTGGGATAGGCACGACGTGCCCACAGCGCTGCCTCGACGGCATCACTCCACGGAGCATTGCCTAACCCGACGGCAAGATTACGTAGCCAGCGCTCATAGCCAATGCGGCGAATGGGGCTGCCTGCGGTTTTGTCCAAAAACTCCTCTTCGCCCCAGCTAAACAGCGCAATAAGCGATGCGCGGTCAAGGTCATGGCGTGGGGAAAAGTCCTCTTCTTGGGTGATTTTTGTGAAGCGCGTGAACGGGCAAACGAGCTGACAGTCATCGCAGCCATACACGCGATTGCCCATGGCGCGACGGTACTCCACGGGAATCGCGCCGTGCAGCTCAATGGTGAGATAAGAGATGCACTTGCGCGAATCGACGACCTTATCGTCCACGATGGCCCCTGTGGGACAAGCGGTGCGGCAAGCGCTACAGCTGCCGCAATGCTCTTGCGCAAAAGGTGCATCGACAGGCAGCGGTAGGTCGGTATACAGCTCCCCAAGAAAGAACAGCGAGCCCGCTTTGGGATTCAGCAACATGGCGTTTTTACCGAACCACCCTAAGCCTGCTTTTTGGGCGAGCGCACGCTCCATCACCGGGGCGGAGTCGACGAAGGCGCGAAAACCAAATTTTCCTACTTCTTGCTCGATGTGCTTTGCTAACTGCGCCAAGCGTTTGCGCATCAACTTATGATAGTCACGGCCCAGCGCGTAGCGGGAGACATAGGCACGGCTGGGTTGGCCAAGCACCTTGGCACTCTCTACTTCGGCGGGCAGGTAGTCCATGCGCACGCTGATGACCCGGCGGGTGCCGGGTTCCAGTTCGTCAGGTCGCGTGCGTTTGGTGCCGTGCTTCGCCATAAAGCCCATCTCGCCGTGGTAGCCTTTATCCAGCCAGTTGGTGAGGTGCGATTCGTGGTCGTTTAGATCAGTGTCAGTGATACCCACCTGCTGAAAGCCCAGCTCGCGCCCCCACTGTTTAATCAGTGCGGCAAGCTGGCGAAGCTGTTCTGCGGATAGCCGTTCGTGAGTCGGGTGTTCACGCGACGGCTGGTTGCGAGACAGTGAAAAAGTCGTGGAACTTGGCATGGTCAGTCAACGGTGGTGCGTTAAGCGCGCTATGCTAACGCATTAGCCTCTGCCACAACATGCCGTGCGTGCCTAAGCTGACACTGGCTGTGTTTAAGCGTTGATTTAGTACCCTATTTAAGGAGCAATCGTGTCTACGTTGAGTACCTCTTCGCTACGCCCCCTTTATAAGGCGACTCAAGTGCGCGAGCTGGATCAGCGCACCATTGCAGGCGGTATCGAAAGCTTTGCCTTGATGCAGCGAGCCGCCTCTAGCGCTTGGCACAGCTTTCGTTCCCGCTGGCCTCAGGCGCGCAGTGTCACGGTGCTTTGCGGCGGCGGTAATAACGGCGGCGATGGGCATGTATTGGCGGCGCTGGCCATGCAGTCGGGGCTTAAGGTGCAGCGCCTTTCCCTCAAGCCGCGAGACGCGCTTTCTGGCGACGTTGCCCGTGCCGCGGAGCTGGCAACGGCCGCCGGGGTAGGGTTTGAAGAGTGGCACCCGCACACTACGCTTGCCGGTGAGGTCATTGTCGATGCGTTGCTGGGTACCGGGCTTTCCGGCGAGGTCGAAGGCAGCATTAAGCAGGCCATTAAAGCGATGAATACGGCATCTCAGCCAGTGCTGGCGCTGGATATCCCGTCGGGCATTTCAGCCGATACTGGCGCGATGTTAGGCACAGCAGTGGAAGCCACCTGCACGGTAACCTTTATTGGCGACAAAATTGGTCTGCATACCGGTGATGCCCCGGCGTATACCGGCGATATCGATTTTCGCCCGCTGGGCGTCAAAGCCCAGGCATTTTTTGATATTCCACCTACCGCTTGGCGGCTGGATGATGCGCTGCTAGGCGAGGCTTTCACTCCACGTTCTCGTACTAGCCATAAGGGCAGCTTGGGGCATGTGCTGGTGATGGGCGGTGCGCCGGGCTTTGGTGGCGCAGCGCTGCTGGCTTCCCAGGCGGCTGCACGCTTGGGTGCCGGTAAGGTAACGTTGGCCACGGCACACGAACATATCACCGCAAGCCTAGTGCGCTGCCCAGAAGTCATGGCGCGGGCGGTGCGTGGTGGTGCTGATGCGGCAGATTTGCCTGCCTCAGCGGATGTGGTGGTGATAGGGCCAGGGCTTGGGCAAGAGTCCTGGGGGCAGGCGATGTTGCAAAGCGCGCTTAAGGCTTCTTCACCGCTGGTAGTGGATGCCGATGCGCTCAACTTGTTGGCAAGCCGCTGGCCAGACCTCCGCCGGGATAACTGGATACTCACGCCTCATCCTGGTGAGGCAGCAAGGCTGCTGGGGTGCTCTGTGTCTGATGTCCAAGCCGACCGGCCTGAGGCTGCCCGTGCATTGCAACGCGCTCGTGGCGGTATAGTGATATTGAAAGGAGCAGGCAGCCTGATTGCCGGGCCGAGCGGATTGGTGGTTTGCCCTTACGGGAATCCAGGCATGGCGAGTGGCGGGATGGGAGATATATTAAGCGGTATATTAGGCGCTTTGGTGGGGCAGTTTAATAGCCTGGAGCAGAGCGCATGGCTGGGCGTGATGGCACACGCTTTAGCGGGGGATGAAGCCGCTAAAGCAGCGGGCGAGCGTGGCCTGTTAGCAAGTGATCTGGCATCCTATGCACGAGTGTTAATTAACCCGTGAAGGCGGCCAACATGCAGGTGCAATTGAACGATGAAGCGGCCCACGTCGCTTTTGGCGAAGCGCTGGGTCAAGCGCTAAAAGGTCACGGGCGTGTTTATTTAGAAGGCGATTTAGGGGCAGGTAAAACGACCTTAACGCGCGGCATTTTGCGGGCCTACGGTTATCAAGGGGCGGTGAAAAGCCCCACCTACACCTTGGTAGAGCCTTATGAGCTTGGCGATCAACGTATTTATCACCTTGATTTGTATCGCCTAGCAGACCCGGAAGAGCTGGAGTTCATCGGTGGACGCGATGTGCTGGCCGACGATGCGCTATGTCTGATTGAGTGGCCGAGCCGAGGGGAGGGCTGGTTGCCCGCCCCAGATCTGCGTATTCAACTGAGCGTTGCTGAAACTGGACGCGTCGCGCTATTAAACGCCGGTAGTTCTCTTGGCGAAGATGTCATAGAGCAACTGGCGCGTCAGTGTGTCGGGATGCAACAGGAGTGTGGTGTGATTCAATGGATATGAAAAGCCCACTGGCTCGTTTAATAGGTCAGTTAGCAACTGGCTGCGCGGTTTTATTGGTAGGTACCGCTACTCTGCAGGCGGCCACCGTTGAGAGCATGCGACTCTGGGCAGCACCCGATCATGCTCGTTTGGTGTTTGATCTTACCGCTGCCGCAGAGGCCAATGTGTTTTCATTAGAAAACCCATCGCGCCTAGTCATTGATCTTGATGAGAGCCAGCTGAATACCGACGTATCAACACTGCCGCTAGATGGCAGTGCGATTGCGGAAGTGCGAACCGGCGTGCGGGATGGTGGTGGCCTGCGGGTCGTGCTTGAGTTGAATCGTGATATTGAGCCGCGCCACTTTACGCTACCGCCTAATGATCAGTATGGCCACCGTCTCGTGGTGGATTTGGAGTACCCTGGCGAAAGCGCTGTGGAGAACCCTATCGACCCTATTGAGGCGATGATTCGTGACCAGGAGATGCTGGCGCAGCGCACGGCTCAGGCCCAGTTGTCCGGTGTGGAAGCTGACGTTTCTACACCTACGCCCGCGCAGCCTCCCGTCGAGGTTCAGCCCGCTCAGCCTCACCCACAGCGTGACATAATTATTGCTGTTGATGCGGGGCACGGCGGCGAAGACCCCGGTGCGATTGGCCCATCGGGTACTCGTGAAAAGGATGTGGTGTTGGATATCGCCCGACGGCTGGCTGCTGAGGTGAATCGAACCCAAGGCTTCAAGGCTGTGTTGATTCGTGACGGCGACTATTATTTGGGGTTACGCCAGCGTACTCAGCTTGCCCGCGAGCAGAAAGCTGACTTCTTTGTATCGGTACATGCCGATGCGTTTACCAGCCCAAGGCCCCAGGGTAGCTCCGTTTATGCGCTTTCACAGCGGGGGGCAACGTCAGAAACGGCTCAGTGGCTGGCGGATAGCGAGAACCGCTCCGACTTGATTGGCGGCGTCGATGGCAGTTTGTCGCTACGTGATAAAGACCAAGTACTGCGCGGCGTGCTGCTGGATCTCACCATGACGGCTACGCTCAACGACTCGCTCTCGATTGGCGGGCAGGTGCTTGAACAACTTGGGCGCGTGAACCGGTTGCATAAATCTCGGGTAGAGCAGGCGGGCTTCATGGTGCTGAAATCGCCGGATATTCCCTCGCTACTGATTGAAGTGGGCTTTATCTCAAACCCAGATGAAGAGCGCCGCCTGCGCGACCCGGTGCATCAGCAGGGGCTAGCAACGGCCATTTTCAGTGGCTTGCGCAATCATTTTCAGCGTAACCCGCCCCCAGCGAGCCTGCTGGCGTGGCAGCGCGATAATCAGCGTAGCCCTACCGGAAACGAGTACCGCATTCAGTCCGGTGATACGCTATCGGCGATTGCGATTCGCCACGGCGTACCGGTGAACCAGCTAAAGCAAGCGAACGACCTGAATGGCGATGTTATCCGTGTGGGTCAGGTGTTGCGTATCCCCAGTTCTTAAGCCGTTGTTTAAGCGTCTGGGCTAGAAACGGGTGCTTAAAAAATCGTTTTGATGATTAGCTTCTGAGGTGTTGGTTGACTGAATTGAACTCGCTGTCTGGCCGTATTCATGTGCTCGACCCCCGCTTAGCGAACCAAATCGCGGCGGGGGAGGTGGTCGAGCGCCCCTCGTCAGTGACAAAAGAGCTGATTGAGAACGCCATTGATGCGGGCAGTCAGCGTATTGAAGTAGAGATCGAGCAGGGCGGTGCCCGGCTGATTAAAGTGCGCGACGATGGCATCGGTATTGGCGAGCAGGACTTGCCGCTGGCGCTGGCCCGCCATGCCACCAGCAAAATCAGCAGCCTGGAGGATCTAAAAGGCGTTAGTTCGCTGGGTTTCCGCGGCGAGGCACTAGCATCTATCAGCTCCGTCTCGCGCCTAGAGCTAGTCTCTAATGCCGATGAAGACCCCCGCCAGGGGTGGCGGGTAGTGGCGGAGGGCCGTGGCATGGAGGCCAGGGTAACGCCCACGCCGCACCCCCGAGGCACCAGTGTTTCTGTGCGCGATCTGTTTTTTAATACGCCAGCGCGGCGCAAGTTCTTGCGCACTGAAAAGACCGAGTTTGCCCACGTGGAAGAGGCGTTTCGTCGTCAAGCGCTGTCGCGCTACGACATTGCCTGGGTACTGAGGCACAATCAAAAAGTGGTGCACCAGCTGCCGCCGGGCAATACGCCCACTGCGCGCGAGCGCCGTATTGCCTCCCTGCTGGGTAAAAATTTTATTGAGCATGCGCGTTATATTGAACGCGAAGCGGGTAGCCTTAGGTTAAGCGGCTGGGTGGGGCTGCCGACCCACTCTCGCTCCCAGGCTGACCAGCAGTACTTCTTCGTCAATGGCCGGGTCGTGCGTGACCGCTTAGTGGCGCATGCGGTGCGCCAGGCCTACCGAGACGTGCTGTATAACGGTCGTCATCCGGTTTTTGTACTCTATCTTGAGCTGGACCCGGATGTGGTCGACGTTAACGTCCATCCCACCAAGCATGAAGTGCGCTTTCGTGATGGCCGGATGGTCCATGACTTTCTCTATTCAAGCTTGCACCACTGTCTAGCGGCTTCAAAGCCTTCCGAAGAGGAGCAGTCCTCGCCAGAAGATCATCCGGTGCCTGTTGTCCCTGAAGCGGCCACAACGGAAGAGCCGCCCGCGCCACGTTGGCAGCAGCAGGGCATGCCGCTATCGGAGGGGGCGGATCGGCACCCCGGCGCCGAGCGGGTGCGCCGGTTTATGCAAGGGTATCAGGCGCTCCATCCTGATCACGAAGAGACGCTGTTAACGCCTCAACCAAGCCCGCCCGGCCAGCGCCCAGCTGCTAACGAAGTGCGCGAAGCGCCGCTTGCTATGCCTGCCCACGATGCCACCGCGGCACCGCCGCTGGGCTTTGCGTTAGGCCAGTTGCATGGCGTGTATATCCTGGCTCAAAACGCCCAGGGGTTGGTGTTGGTCGATATGCATGCGGCTCATGAGCGGATCGTATATGAACGCATGAAAAACCAACTGGCGGCGGCTAAAGGGATCGATACGCAGCCGCTGTTAGTGCCCGTATCGCTGGCGGCGAGTCGCAGCGAAGTGGCTACTGCAGAGAGCGAACGTGACGCTATTGCTCAGCTAGGCGTTGAGTTGGATGTGGCAGGCCCCGAGACGCTGCTGGTGCGCCAACTGCCCGCTCTGCTGGCTCAGGCCGACCCTGAAGCGCTGGTGCGTGAAATGCTTGAAGAGCTAGCTCGATTTGGCCGTACGCATCAGGTAGAGGCGCGTATTCATGAGTTGCTGTCTACCATGGCGTGCCATGGCAGCGTGCGTGCCAATCGTCGTTTAACGCTCGATGAAATGAATGCCCTGTTGCGCGATATGGAACGCACCGAGCGCAGCGATCAGTGCAATCACGGTCGCCCTACTTGGACGCAAATGAGCATGCAAGCGCTCGACCGACTTTTTTTACGTGGCCAGTAATGATGAAGACAATAAACGGAGTGCGGTAAACAGATGGCTGATACACGCCCCTGGGCGATATTTTTGATGGGGCCTACTGCCGCTGGAAAAACCGACGCGGCAATAGCGCTCCACGAGCAGTTAGGTCACGAGCTCATCAGCGTGGATTCCGCCATGGTCTACCGGGGAATGGATGTGGGCAGCGCTAAGCCCAGCGCTGAGGAGCTTGCGCGGGCACCCCATCGGCTTATTGATATTCGCGACCCTGCCGACCCTTACTCCGCGGCAGATTTTCGTGAAGACGCCCTGCAAGAGATGCGGCAAATCAGCGCGGCTGGGAAAGTGCCGCTGCTGGTAGGCGGCACAATGCTTTACTTTAAACGCTTAGTGGAAGGTGTCGCGAACCTGCCTTCTGCGGATGCCGCTATTCGTGAACAGCTTGAAGTGAAGCGACAAGCCGAAGGCTTAGCGGGCTTGCATCGCGCACTCGCTGAAGTGGACCCGACTTCGGCGGCGCGTATTCATCCTAATGACCCCCAGCGGTTAATGCGGGCTTTGGAAGTGTTTTACGCCAGCGGTCGACCCATGAGCGAACTGTGGGCCGAACAGCAGCCTGAAACCTTTCCGTGGCGGGTGTTGTCGATAGCGCTAGCGCCTAATGATCGTAAGATACTTCATCAACGTATTGCCCAACGTTTTGAAACAATGTTGGGTGAGGGCTTGATAGATGAGGTGGCCGCCCTCAGAAAGCGTAATGATATTCATCTTGGCTTGCCATCGATGAAGAGTGTTGGCTACCGTCAAGTATGGGAATATTTAGACGGCGCTTACGATCAGGGCGAGCTGGTGTCACGAGGGGTCATTGCCACTCGGCAGCTAGCGAAGCGTCAGCTCACTTGGTTGCGTAGCTGGCCGTCACTTAACTGGATAGACTCGCAGCAGCCAGACGCATTGGATAAGCTTCTGAAATTCGTGCGTGACAGCGGTGCTTAGCGTAAGATAGTGATTTCGAGTGGCCGGCGAGCGCTTTTGACACACCGGGCCTTTCGGGCAACAAGATTGCGGCGTAGCACCAGTAGGGCACGCCATTTGATAACCAACCCCAACGACAGTTTTAGGGAGAGCAACATGTCCAAAGGGCAGTCCCTTCAAGACCCGTACCTGAACATCTTGCGCAAGGAGCGCATTCCGGTCTCTATTTTCCTGGTAAACGGCATTAAGCTGCAGGGCCAGATTGAATCGTTTGACCAGTTTGTCATCTTGTTGCGCAATACCGTCAGTCAGATGGTTTATAAACACGCTATTTCCACGGTAGTGCCTTCACGCAATGTGCGTTTGCCGGCACAAGACCCTTCAGCATCTGATGCTGAACTCTAACACTGCTGGATAGCAAGAGAGTCCACGAGGTATTGATTGTTTTTTGAACGCCCAGAAGCCGGTGAAACGGCAGTTCTTGTTCACGTAGATTTCTATGATGAGCAGGCGCGTGAAGACCCGGGTGAGTTCTTGGAGCTCGTGCGCTCTGCTGGCGCAGAGCCCGCGACATTGCTCACAGCCAGCCGACAGCGCCCTGATTCCCGTACGTTTATTGGGTCAGGTAAGTTGGATGAGCTGCGGGCAATGCTCGCAGCTCATCAAGCGGAACTGGTGATCTTCAACCACAGTTTAAGCCCTTCCCAGCAGCGTAACCTTGAGAAGGAACTCAAGTGTCGTGTCTTGGATCGCACCGGTCTGATTCTCGATATTTTTGCGCAGCGGGCACGAACACATGAAGGTAAGCTGCAAGTAGAGCTTGCCCAGCTTGAGTATATGTCCACACGCCTGATTCGCGGCTGGACACACCTTGAGCGCCAAAAAGGCGGCATTGGCCTGCGCGGTCCTGGCGAAACCCAGCTAGAGACTGACCGACGGCTGCTGCGCGGCCGCATTAAATCTATTCATAAACGGCTCGATAAAGTACGCAGCCAGCGCGAGCAGAATCGGCGTGCTCGGGCTCGGGCGGAGATCCACAGTGTTTCGCTGGTGGGTTATACCAACGCGGGTAAGTCGACGCTGTTTAACGCGTTGACCAGCGCTGAGGTTTATGCGGCTGATCAACTGTTTGCTACCCTGGATCCAACGCTCCGTCGGCTTGAAATCGAAGACGTTGGGCCCGTTGTTATGGCGGATACGGTTGGTTTTATTCGCCATTTGCCGCATAAGCTGGTGGAGGCCTTTCAGGCGACGCTGCAAGAGGCGGCCGAGGCAACTTTGCTGGTGCATGTCATCGATGCAGCTGACCCAGATCGAGAGCTAAACGTTGAGCAAGTCGATAATGTGCTCAAAGAGATCGGTGCTGACAGCGTGCCGGTGCTCAAAGTCATGAATAAAATCGACAAGCTAGACAGCGCCCCGCGCATTGAGCGCGACGGCCATGGCGTGCCAGAGGTAGTTTGGCTGTCTGCTCAGCAGGGCCAAGGGCTTGATCTATTGCATGAAGCTTTGACCGAGCGCCTTGCCAATGACGTGATTGGTTTTTCGCTTACACTGTCACCAGAGCAGGGTAAGTTACGCGCTGGCTTGCATGAGCTTAACGCCGTACGCGAAGAGAGTTTTGATGAGCAAGGGCGCTCCGTGTTGGATGTGCGCTTGCCCAGGCGCGACTTTAACCAGTTGATGGCTCAACTGGGTGAGCGTGCCAATACCTATTTACCAGAAGCATTACGCGAATCTGACGAATGGTAGCCCATCAAGTACCTACTCCACAGTCATTGACTGTGGAGTTGTGGTACACGATTGATATAGCAACAATATCAAAAGCACCCGGCCTTGCATAAGCACAAGGCAAAGTGCAGGTGAACACCTTAGTGGAGACGAAGTATGGCCTGGAATGAGCCCGGTGGTGGCAACCAGCACGACCCCTGGAGTGGTGGTGGTCGACGTGGTAACAGCGGCGGCGATCGCGGTGGGAGCAATGGTGGTGGCAATAACGGCAATAAAGGTGGCAATAATCAAGGGCCACCCGATCTTGACGAAGCGCTGAAAAAATTCCAAGACAAGCTGAACGGCATGCTTGGCGGCGGCAGTAAGAAAAGTGGCGGGGGCGGTAATGGTAAAAGCGGGGGCGGTAAACCTCGCAATTCCTTTGCGTTGCCGGGCCTCTTGATTATTGTTGCGCTTGCCATTTGGGGTGCCTCAGGCTTTTACTTGGTTGACCAGTCTGAGCGTGGGGTTGTACTGCGCTTTGGTGAGTACCAAGGCATTGTTGAGCCAGGCCTGCAGTGGAATCCACCGCTGATTGATGATGTGCGCATGGTAAACGTAACACGCGTTCGTTCCGTCTCTCAGACCCAGTCCATGCTGACTCGCGACGAGAACATCGTTGAAGTGGAAATCTCTGCGCAGTACCAAGTCGCCAACCCGCGTGACTTTGTACTTAACGTACGTAATCCCGCTCTCTCTATTGAGAATGCGCTGGATTCTGCACTGCGTCATGTGGTCGGTGGTACGGATATGATTGATATCCTGACCTCTGGTCGTGAGATTTTGGGTAGCTCGGTGGCGAGCCGTCTGCAAGCATACTTAGATGCCTATGGTGCCGGTATTCGTCTGCAAACCATCAACATTGAATCAACATCTGCACCTGCACCGGTTATTGATGCCTTTGATGACGTTATTCGTGCTCGCGAAGATCGCCAGCGGACCATCAACGAAGGTATGGCTTATGCCAACGCGATCATCCCAGCTGCACAAGGCCAAGCTCAGCGTGTTGTAGAGCAGGGTCAGGGTTACCGGGAGTCGGTAGTCGCTGAAGCGCAAGGTCAAGCCAACCGTTTTAATGCGCTGTTAACTGAGTACCGTAATGCGCCAGAGGTCATGCGTGAACGTATGTATCTGGATGCAATTGAAGAAGTGTTTGGTAGCACGCCCAAGGTGCTGTTGGATGTGAGCGAAAATGCTCCGCTGATGTACCTGCCGCTAGACCAGATGCGCAGTAACAGTGGTAGTGACAGCAGTTCAACGACTGATAGCAGTGGCGATAGCAGCAGCGATGCGATTGATCCGCGCGTGCTGGAGTCGCTGCGGGGCAGCCAAAGCAGCTCCTCATCGTCGTCTAGTAACAACCCTATCCGCAGGGAGGGCCGCTAAATGATTAATAATCGATCCCTGCTTATCGTAGGTGGCTTGGCCGCCGTGGCGTGGCTAGCAAGTAACAGCCTATACGTAGTGGATGAAACCGAGCGTGCGGTGAAGCTGCGTTTTGGTGAAGTCATCGAAGAGAATATTCAGCCGGGCCTGCATGCCAAAATTCCGATTGCTCAGACAATCCGTAAATTTGACACGCGTTTGCTGACACTGGATACCGATACCAGCCGTTACCTGACCCTTGAGCAGAAAGCGGTAATCGTAGACTCCTACGTAAAGTGGCAAGTGGTTAACCCCACTCGCTACTACGAGGCGACCGCAGGTGATGAGATGATGGCGATTCGCCTGATTCAGCCACGGGTCGATGAGAGTCTGCGTAACGAGTTTGGTCGCTTGAACCTTCAGGAAATTATTGCCGAGCGCCGTGATGACCTAATGACAGGCCCGACAGCAGAGCTTGACGAGCTGATGCGTGAAGAGCTCGGCGTGGCGATTCGCGATATCCGTATCAAGCGTATCGACCTGCCGGAAGATGTCTCTGCCGCTGTGTTCGAGCGTATGCGTTCAGAGCGGGAGCGTGAAGCCCGTGAGTGGCGCGCCCAGGGTCAAGAAGAAGCTGAGCGTATTCGTGCTAACGCCGATCGCCGCCGTCAGGTTCTGCTTGCTCAAGCTAACGAGCGCGCCGAAACCCTGCGTGGTGAAGGTGACGCCGAGGCAGCTGCGATCTTCTCCCAGGCTTACGGCCAGGATCAGGAGTTTTTCGCTTTCTGGCGCAGTCTAAACGCCTATCGTGAAAGCTTCTCTGGCGATGGCAACCTGCTGGTGCTTGAGCCGGATAGCGACTTCTTCCGCTATCTGCGTAGCGCAGTGCCTAATAGCGCTGAGTAATGGCGCGGAACCCCGTCAAGCGGTGTGCTTGGCGGGGTTCATCTAGCGCATAAACGTGATAGACTTCATCTACCGGGCGTCGCCCGGTTTTTTTGTGGCCCTCGTTTCGTGAACGTTTCCACGCAGCGCCTTGTGAGGCTGTTGGTGGTGTCGTCAGAAGGGGCCTTCATCGTCTCGCAGGATTGTTCACATGACCATCGCTGACCGCTGGCTATTGCCCGACGGCATGGATGAGGTGCTGCCGCCTCAGGCAAGCCGCATGGAAGAGCTGCGCCGTGCGCTGCTTGATCTTTACCATTGCTGGGGCTACGACCAAGTAATGCCGCCGCCGGTGGAGTTTTTGGACTCCTTGCTGACAGGTACCGGCACAGACCTCGACCTTCAAACGTTCAAGCTTACCGACCAACTGACGGGCCGCATGATGGGTGCATCTGCCGATGTGACGCCTCAAGTTGCGCGTATGGACGCTCACTCCCTAAAACGCCAAGGCCCGGTGCGTCTGTGTTACTGCACCAATGTGCTGCGCGCAAAGGCCGACCAGCATCAGGGCGGCCGAAGCCCCGTACAGGTTGGTGTGGAGCTGTTTGGTCATGCAGGCTTAGAGGCTGATAGTGAAATTATCCACTTAGCATTAGCAAGTCTGCATGCGGCGGGCGCTGATGAAATTCACCTGGCGTTGGGCCACATTGGTATTTACCGTAGCCTTGTAGAGGCCGCTGCACTCAGCGATGAGCAAGAGCGTGTGCTATTTGAGGCCTTGGCGTTAAAATCACCGGGTCAGCTAGCAGAGCAAGTGAACGTCAGTGTGAGTGATCCTGTGCTGGCCGATATGCTGATGGCCTTGGGTGAGTTACATGGCGATGCCAGTGTGTTGGCCCAGGCCCGCGAGCGCTTTGCAGGTGCGCCTGCGCCTGTAACTGCAGCCCTCGACCAGCTAGAAGCGCTTTATAAAGGCGTTCTGGCGCGCTTTGACGTCTCGCTCTATTTTGATCTGGCAGAGCTGCGTGGCTATCAATACCACACCGGTATGATGTTCGCGGCTTACGTGCCGGGTTATGGCCATGCGCTGGCCAAAGGCGGGCGCTATGATGATACCGGGCGCGCGTTTGGCCGTGCACGGCCTGCCACCGGTTTCTCGATGGACCTGAAACAACTGGCATCGCTGGCGCTGGCTTCACCCAGCCGGGGTGCAATTTGGGCTCCTGCCCAAGAAGAAGAGTCGCTTAACGCTGCCATTGTGGCGCTGCGTGAGCAGGGTGAACGCGTAATTCAAGCGCTGCCTGGGCAGCGTACTGGGCCGGCGGAGCACAGCTGTGACCGCCGTCTTGAGTTTATCGATGGTCGTTGGCAGACAACGACCCTGACACAAGAGACGAGTGCATAATGGGTAAGAATGTCGTAGTCCTGGGTACCCAATGGGGTGATGAAGGCAAAGGCAAGATCGTTGACCTGCTCACCGAATCCGCCTCTGCTGTGGTGCGCTTCCAAGGCGGCCATAACGCAGGCCACACGCTGGTCATCGACGGTGAGAAAACCGTTCTTCACCTGATTCCTTCAGGCGTGCTGCGCCCTGGTAAAACCTGCGTGATTGGCAACGGTGTTGTGCTCTCGCCGGAAGCGCTGATCAAAGAGATCCGCGAGTTGGAAGCGAAGGGCGTGCCCGTGCGTGAGCGCCTGCGTCTTTCTCCGGCGTGCCCGCTGATTCTGCCTTACCATGTGCGCCTAGACCAAGCTCGTGAGAAAGCCCGCGGTGTTGCCAAAATCGGTACTACTGGTCGTGGTATTGGCCCGGCGTACGAAGACAAAGTGGCTCGTCGCGGCCTGCGTTTGGGCGATATGCTTCATCGCGAGCGGTTTGCCTCCAAACTCGGTGAAGTGCTCGACTACCACAACTTTGTACTGGTGAATTACCACGGTGAGCCGGCGGTAGACTTCCAGGAAGTGCTGGATAGCGCCATGCAAATGGCCGAAGAGCTGCGTCCGATGGTCAGCGATACGGTCAGTATGGTTCATGACCTGCGTAAAGCCGGTGAGAATATCCTGTTTGAAGGTGCTCAAGGCTCGCTGCTGGATATCGACCACGGTACCTACCCCTATGTGACCAGTTCGAACACCACCGCGGGTGGTACGGCGACTGGTTCTGGTGTCGGTCCGCTCTACCTGGACTACGTGCTGGGTATTACCAAAGCCTATACCACTCGTGTCGGCTCCGGCCCGTTCCCCACCGAGCTGTTTGACGATCACGGCCGTCACCTAGCTGAGCGTGGCCATGAGTTTGGTGCTACTACGGGCCGCCCGCGTCGCTGTGGCTGGTTTGATGCCGTTGCCTTGCGTCACGCGGTACAGATCAACTCGGTATCGGGTATCTGCCTGACCAAGCTGGACGTACTGGATGGCTTGGAAAATATCCGCGTGTGTGTCGGCTACCGCAGCAAAGATGGCGACGTGCTGGATAACCCGGTGGATTCAGAGGGCTACGAAGCGGTAGAGCCGGTCTATCACGATCTGCCAGGCTGGAAAGAGTCCACGCTGGGCGCTAAGAAGGTGGAAGACTTACCGGCTAATGCCCGTGCATACATCAGCTTCCTCGAAGAGCAGGTAGGCACCAGCATCGATATCATTTCTACCGGTCCCGATCGTATTGAAACCATCGTGCTGCGCAACCCGTTCGAAGGCTAGGTCGTACACCTTCAGGTGATACTAAAAGGGCGGCTTGGCCGCCCTTTTTCGTGCTTAGAAATCGATGCCTCGCCGGGCCTGAAGGCCGTTGTTAAAAGCGTGTCGCACCTCCTGCATGTCGGTCACGGTGTCGGCCATGGCCACCAGCTCACGGTGGGCATTTCGCCCGGTAATGATCACGGTTTGTTCCTGCGGACGGTCCAGTAGCGCCTGTTTGACCGTGGCGATATCGAGATAGCCAAACTTCAGCATGTAGGTGAGTTCGTCCAACACCACGAGATACATCTCGGGGTCTGCCAGCATTTTCTGCGCTTCTTGCCAGACCTCCTGACAGGCGGCGGTGTCCGCTTCGCGATTTTGCGTATCCCAGGTAAAGCCGGTTGCCATGATAGCGACGCTCAAATGAGGATCGGCTTCCAGCCGATTGCGCTCGCCACACTCCCATAACCCCTTGATGAACTGCACCACGCCTACTTTGTAGCCATAACCCAGCGCGCGCGTGACGGTGCCCCAGGCGGCGGTGGTTTTGCCTTTTCCGTTGCCCGTGTTGATGAGCAGCATTCCGCGCTGCTCGGTGGCATTGGCGACTTTTTCGTCCACTCGCGCTTTGAGTTTTTCCATCGATGCTTTATGGCGGGTATCGCGATCACTCATGGTCTCTCCTCGTTGAAAGAGTACAGGGCTATGTCAGCAGGTTACGACAGAGGCGCACAATTTAACATCGCCCTGAGAGGTGTTTGTATAGCTTTTAAGCTTGATGTGACCGGCTTGCAGAGTTTTTGTCCAGCTTTTTCTAAGAGAATTGGCCGGTTGGGGGCTTGCTGCTCTAGAATGGTGGGTCATGTCTTGTCAGGAATAGTGTCATGCCCTCATTTGATATCGTGTCAGAATTCGATCAGCACGAAGCCGCCAATGCGGTTGACCAAGCAAACCGTGAAGTCCAGTCACGGTTTGACTTTAAAGGCGTTGATGCCAGCTTCACGTTGGAAGGCGATAAGGTGCTGCTTGAGGCCGAAGTAGATTTCCAGCTCAAGCAAATGCTGGACGTGCTGCGTAACCGACTGATTGCCCGCGGTATCGACGCACGTTGCATGGACGTTAAAGACGCGGTGCTGTCTGGTGTGAAGGCGCGCCAGGAAGTAGAGCTCAAGCAGGGCCTCGACCAAGCAGAAGCCAAAGATGTGGTAAAGCGTATCAAAGGCAGTAAGTTGAAAGTACAGGCTCAAATTCAGGGCGAGAAGGTGCGCGTAACGGGTAAAAAGCGCGATGATTTGCAGAGTGTGATGGCACTACTGCGCGGTGAAGAAGGGCCTGATTTGCCGCTGCAGTTTGATAATTTCCGCGATTAACGATTATAAGAAATATTCATTGAGTAGCGCAGCGTTTGCGCTACTCGACTACTTAAAGCTTACAGGAGTTTCGCATTATGTCTGATCCGCAGCCGGTTTATTTAAGCGACTATCAGCCGCCCGCCTACCAAGTGACCCATACCGAGCTGACGTTTGATCTTGACCCCACCGCGACCCGTGTTAAAGCACGCCTTACCGTAGAGCGCCACGCCAGTGCTGAACAAACTGCGCCGCTGGTGCTGAACGGCGAACACCTGACGCTGCACGCGCTCGCGATCAACGGCCAGGCGCTCGCTGAGGCCGATTACCAGCTCACCGATGAGACGCTCACAATTCCCAGTGTTCCGGCAGCGTTTACCCTGGAGAGCGAAGTCGAGATTTCTCCTAGCAGTAACACTGCCTTAGAAGGGCTGTATCAATCGAACGGCATGTACTGCACGCAGTGCGAAGCGGAAGGATTTCGCCGCATCACCTATTACCCTGACCGCCCGGATGTCATGGCCACGTTTAAGGTCACCGTGATAGGTGATGCGCAGCGGGAGCCGGTGCTGTTGGCGAACGGTAACCCAGTTGATCAGGGCACCTTAGAGAGCGGCCGGCACTTTGTGACCTGGGAAGATCCGCACCCCAAGCCCTGCTATCTTTTTGCGCTGGTGGCAGGAGATTTAACCAAGGTCGAAGATCACTTCACCACCATGAGTGGCCGTAACGTGACGTTACAGCTCTGGGTGGAGCAAGAGAATCTCGATAAGACCGACCACGCCATGGCCTCGCTAAAGCGGGCAATGACTTGGGATGAAGAGACCTACGGCCGCGAGTATGACTTAGATCTGTTTATGATCGTGGCGGTGAATGACTTCAATATGGGGGCGATGGAGAACAAAGGATTAAACATCTTTAACTCCGCTGCCGTGCTGACCCACCCCAATACCGCCACCGATGCGGCGTTTCAGAATGTCGAAAGCATTGTGGCCCACGAATACTTCCACAACTGGTCGGGGAATCGCGTGACGTGCCGCGACTGGTTCCAGCTCTCGCTAAAAGAAGGTTTTACGGTATTCCGCGATCAGTGTTTTTCTGCGGATATCAATTCAGCCCCTGTCAAGCGCATTCAAGACGTCTCGTTTTTCCGCACCGCGCAATTTGCCGAAGATGCAGGTCCCACGGCGCATCCGGTTCGTCCGGATCACTATATCGAGATCACCAACTTCTACACTCTGACCATTTATGAAAAAGGGGCGGAAGTTGTGCGCATGCTGCGTAACCTGCTGGGCTGGGAGGCCTTCCGCCGTGGCTCGGATCTCTATTTCGAGCGCTTTGACGGTCAGGCCGTGACGATCGAAGACTTCGTGGGCTGCATGGCCGAGGTATCGGGCATCGATTTAAGCCAGTTCATGCGCTGGTACTCCCAGGCGGGCACGCCGGAAATCGATGCCCACGGTGAGTACGACTACGCCAACGCCGAGTACCATTTGACGCTGCGCCAGCGTACCCCCGCCACTCCCGGCCAGCCCGACAAGCAGCCGCTGCATATTCCTGTGCGCATGGGCTTAGTGGGTACAAAGTCCGGTCAGGATCTTACTCTGACGCTTGAAGGTGAAAAGCTGGGTAAGGACGCGGTCATTCACCTGACCGACGATGAGCAAACCTTTATTTTCACCGATGTGGCAGAGGCGCCGGTTCCATCGCTGCTGCGCGACTTCTCCGCCCCAGTAAAACTGCACTTCCCATACTCTCGCGAAGATTTGGCCTTTCTGTTGACCCACGATAGCGATGGTTTCAACCGCTGGGACGCGGGGCAAAGGCTCGCACTGCTGGCGCTGGATGACTTGATCGCCGCCCACCGCAACGGGGTAGAGAAGGTCATGGATAGCCGGGTGGTAGAAGCCTTTAGAACGCTCCTGACTTCCTCCATGGATGACAAGGCGGTACTGGCTGAGATGCTAACGCTGCCATCGGAAGCCTACATCGCCGAGCAGCAGCCGATTGTCGATGTGGATGCGATTCACGCCGCGCGTGAGTTTGTGCGCCAATCCTTGGCTCAGGCGCTGCGTGATGAATTTATCGCCGTGTATAAAGAGAATAGCACTGATGAAGCTTATGCGCCGACGCCTGAACAAATTGCCCAGCGCAGTCTCAAAAACATAGCGCTATCTTACTTAATGTCCATTGAGGACGACGAGAGTGTGGCACTTTGTGAAGCGCAGTTTGCCGCTGATCATAATATGACCGATGTACGCCATGCGTTGACACTGTTAGTACACAGCGACCGTGATGATTTGGCTAACCCCGCGCTGAAAGCGTTTGGTGAAAAGTGGGCACACGACCCGCTTGTGATGGATCAGTGGTTTACGATTCAGGTATCGCGCCCTCAGCCGGACGTATTGGAGCGCGTAAAGTACCTAATGCAGCACCCAGCGTTCTCCATCAAGAACCCCAACAAGGTGCGTGCGTTAGTAGGTGCCTTTGCGCAAAATCGGGTCAATTTCCATCGCTTGGATGGCAAAGGGTACGCGCTGTTGGCAGATGTGGTGATTGAGCTAAACCGCCTGAATCCAGAGATTGCCGCGCGGTTAATCACCCCCTTAACCCGCTGGCAGCGTTTTGATGAAGCGCGTCAGCAGTTAATGCGTGCGGAGCTAGAGCGGATCAAACAAGAACCGCTGTCGTCCAACGTGTTCGAGGTGGTCGAGAAAGCGCTGGCATAACGTGCATCCAGTGAATTAACCATGGAGAGGGAAGACACCGGTGACAGATTCACAGCAGTGTTATTTACTGATTATTAACGGTCAGTCTGCCGGAAATCCGGCGCTACGCGAGGCCGTTGAAGCACAGCGCAAGGCAGGGACGCCGATGATTGTTCGCGCTACTTGGGAAGGTGGCGATGCCGCCGAGTTTGCGGCCCAAGCCGTTGAACTAGGAGCTACCAGTGTGATCGCCTGTGGCGGCGATGGCACGGTAAACGAAGTGGTTAACGGGCTAATGCGCATCCCCCATGACCATCGTCCGAGCTTGGGCGTGGTGCCGATGGGCAGCGCGAATGATTTTGCCACTTCGGTGGGGTTACCTTTGAAGCCGGATCGCGCACTGGCGGATGCCGTTCGCTTGCCGTCTGCGCCCATCGATGTGATTCGTATGACAGCAGAAACCAGTGGCGAACCGTCGGTATGCTATTACATCAATATGACCACCGGTGGTTTTGGCGCAGAAATTACCTCCTCTACCCCCAAAACGTTAAAACGCATGTTAGGGGGAGGAGCCTACTCACTGATGGGGGCGCTCAAGGCGTGGCGGCATCGCAGTTATCGCGGCACGTTGCACTGGGGCGATCATGAGCAGGCCGCGTCACTGCTGCTGCTGGCACTGGGCAATGGGCGTCAATCGGGTGGGGGGCAGGTGCTGGCCCCTCGTGCCAAGCTTGATGATGGGCGATTGGACGTTCTGCTGGTCAAAGATTTTCATTCGGTGACGGAGCTCCCTGCGCTGCTAGGCGAGCTACAGCAGTTCCCTGCAGAAGGGCGTTATGTGCGCTACTTCACTGCCAGCCAGTTGACCGTTACCACTCGGTCCGATGATGAACCTTGGCCGCTGACCCTGGATGGTGAGGCAAAACGCTATCAACGATTCACCGCTGAAGTCGTCCCGCTAGCGTTGAAGGTACGCTTACCAGAAGGCTGTTCGCTGTTGTCTGCCAACGACCGCCACTAATGAATTCGAACCATTAAGGAGCATGACTCGATGAGCTACCGTGTATGGATGCCGCTACTGGCCAGTTTGGCCCTACTGCTGAGTGCCTGCGGCGACAGTCAAGAAGAGGCAAATGTCGTACCGGAAGAGAGCGCGGCCGAGCAGCCCAGTGAGACGCTAGCCGCTGCACCTGACACCAGTAGTGACGATGTTCCTTCGCCCTCCCAGGTGGAAGACGACATTGAACGTCAGGCGTCCGAGCCTTCCAATGTTCAGGAAGACCTGTCTTCCACCGTCAGTGAGTCAATTTCGGAGCCCCTGCAGGCGGACGAAGAGACGCTGGCCGCCGACCCCGACGAAGCCCTTGACGAAGCCAGCGCAATGCCGGGTGAAACCACGCGTTCTGATGTCGATGACGTGATTGCCGAGACTGAGCGTCGTTTCGAAGAGGCACAGCGTCAGTTGGAGCAACAGTTTCAAGAAATCGAGCAGCAGTCGCCCGAACTGGCACCCATGGAGAACGATCCCATCGAGCCAAGCTGGGAGCGCGAAAGCAGTTTACCCGAAGGTTCTTCCGTGGAAGGTGGGTTAGAAGCGAAAGATGTGGATGCGCTCATCGAAGATACCGAACGTCAATTCGAAGAGGCCCAGCAGCGCCTAGAAGAGCAGTTCCAAGCCTTGGAGAGTGAGCGCCCCACCAATAACGATAGCGAAGCGCAAGAGGCCGAAAGCTCCTCGGATGACACGTTGGATACATCGTCTTAAGAAGTAAACCCCAACCTATAAAAAAGGCCCGCATTCCGGGCCTTTATCCATTCGGTGCGGTTCAAGCAACGCGAATGTTGGAAGCCTGAAGGCCTTTTTTACCCTGAGTCACCTCGAAACTGACTTTCTGACCATCTTGCAGGGTCTTAAAACCTTCAGCTTGAATTTCGGAGAAGTGGGCAAAGAGATCGTCACCGCCGTCATCGGGAGAGATGAAGCCGTAACCTTTGGTGTCGTTGAACCACTTGACAGTGCCAGTTGCCATCGTTCATATCCTTAACGTGCTTAATGATTGAGCAGGTGGCTCATTGCCTACCTACCAAATCCACTTTAGAAGCAAATAATCAGCACGTCCAGTAGTGACGTGGTTAAGATTTTTTGGGTATACGGATTTAATGGTTGATGGGGCACCTTCACCCCATCAATCTGATACCACCCTCAGATGGTTGATAGATCGACTCCGTAGTTGAGTTCCTCTGCGAAGTCCGGCAGTCCGTAACCGATGGTTTTCTTGTAGAAAGGAGAGACCTTCGCAGTCGGTGCCTTCTTCTTGTGCTTCGTGGTGTAGGCGGCCAGCAGTTGCGGGAACGCGCCTGTCCAGGTCTCCATGATGAGGCGCTCCCGGTCTGAGACTTCGTGAGCGCGTTTCAGCAGGATTTTCCGGTCTCCCTTGAGAGTCCGGCTCTGGGAC